>DASPMK010000202.1:0-4435 GCA_035627075.1 Azospirillaceae bacterium | reverse complement strand
CGCTTGAACACCTTACGCTGTATCCATTTATTATGGCTTCCCATCCCGCCCGAGGCAACGCCCTTCGGCGAGCTTTGAACGCGCGAAAAACCCAGCCCTCTCCGGACCCGCCCCGTGTCCGGCCCGTTCGCCTTGCGGCGGCGGCCACCCGGCCGCTATAAACGGCCCAGGCAACAGGGAAAGTGGACGCGCCATGATCGTGGTCACCGGCGGGGCCGGCTTCATCGGATCGAACCTCGTGGCCGGGCTGGAGGCCCGCGGCATCACCGATGTGGCGGTGGTGGACCGGCTGGGCACCGACGAGAAATGGCGCAACATCGCCAAGCGCGAGTTGCGCTCCATCGTGGCGCCCGAGCGGCTGTTCGATTTCCTGGACGCTTACCAGGAAACCATCGACGCGGTCTTCCACATGGGCGCCATCTCGGCCACCACCGAGCGCGACGCCGACCTGATCGTCTCCAACAACATCAACCTGACACAGGCGCTGTGGCAGTGGTGCGCTCGGCACGGCGTGCGGCTGATCTACGCCTCATCGGCCGCCACCTACGGCGACGGCTTGCAAGGCTTCGACGACGACGCGTCGCCGGACGCCCTGGCGAAACTCCGGCCGCTCAACGCCTACGGCTGGTCCAAGCACGTCTTGGACCGCTGGGCGATACGCGCCATCCAGCGCGGCGAACGCACGCCGCCGCAGTGGGCGGGGCTGAAATTCTTCAATGTCTACGGCCCCAACGAGACGCACAAGGGCGCCATGGCCTCCGTCGTCTCGCACCTCCACCCCAAGATCATGGCCGGCGAGCCGGCGCGGCTGTTCAAGTCGCACCGCCCCGGCTATGAGGACGGCGGCCAGCTGCGCGACTTCGTGTGGGTGGGCGACGTGGTGGACGTGATGCTGTGGCTGCTGGACACCCCTTCGGTGTCGGGGCTGTTCAACGTCGGCTCCGGGCAGGCCCGCTCGTTCCGCGATCTGGCGACGGCCACCTTCTCGGCGCTCGGCAGGACGCCGGCCATCGAGTATTTCGACATGCCGGAATCCTTGCGCGAGAAGTACCAGTATTTCACCCAGGCCAACATGACCAAGCTGCGCGACGCCGGCTACCCCAAGCAGTTCACCTCGCTGGAGGAGGGTGTGCGGCAGTACGTGCAGAATTACCTGTCGGCTTCCGACCCCTACCGCTGACGCGCCGGAATGCCCATGCTCGCCCTTGCCTTCCCCGCCATCGACCCCGTCGCCCTGGAACTGGGGCCGCTGGTGATCCGCTGGTACGCGCTGGCCTATCTCGCCGGCTTCATCCTCGGCTGGCGTTACTGCCTTTATCTGGCGACGCTCGATCCCGGACGGCCGGAACCGCAGGACTACGACGACTTCCTGACCTGGGCCGTGCTGGGTACGGTGCTGGGCGGACGGCTCGGCTACGTGCTTTTTTACAATAGTCCCTACTATCTCCAGAATCCGCTGGACGCGCTGGCGGTGTGGCACGGCGGCATGTCGTTTCACGGCGGCATGCTGGGCGTGATCCTGGCGGCATGGCTGTTTACGAAACGGCGCGGCCTGCATCCGCTGACCTTCGGCGATCGAATCGCCCCGGCAGCGCCCATCGGCCTGTTCTTCGGCCGCCTCGCCAACTTCATCAACGGCGAACTGTTCGGCCGCCCCGCCCCGGACGTGGCCTGGGCCGTGGTCTTTCCTCGCGGCGGCGACACGCCCCGTCACCCGAGCCAGCTTTATGAGGCGGCGCTGGAAGGGCTGGTGCTGTTCGTGGTGATGGCGCTGCTGGTGCGCCTGCCCGGCGTGCGCCAGCGCCGGGGATTCCTGATCGGCGTTTTCCTGGTGGGATACGGACTCTCCCGCATCATCGTCGAGTTCTTCCGCGAGCCCGACGCCCAGTTGGGCTTTCTCTATGCCGGCGCCACCATGGGCCAGCTGCTGTCGCTGCCGATGGTGCTGATCGGCCTGTGGCTGATCGCCCGCGCCCGCCCGGCCAAGGAGGCCGTGACCCATGGCTGAGGACGCGGGCCTCCTGACCGACCTGTTGCGCCGGCGCATCGCCGTCGAGGGGCCGATGACCGTCGCCGCCTTCATGGCCGAGGCGCTGGGGCATCCGCGCTTGGGCTACTACATGACACGCGATCCCTTCGGCACCGCCGGCGATTTCACCACGGCGCCCGAGATCAGCCAGATGTTCGGCGAACTGATCGGTCTGTGGTGCGCCCACGTCTGGAGCCGGATGGGTGCGCCCAGGCGGGTGGTGCTGGTGGAACTGGGGCCGGGCCGGGGCACCTTGATGCAGGACGCCCTGCGCGCCGCCGCCCTGGTGCCCGCCTTCCGCGAGGCCATCGAGCCGCATCTGGTGGAAACCAGCCCGATGTTGCGCCAACGCCAGCAGGCGACCCTGGCCGCCCTGCCCTTCGCCGGGAAAGGCCCGACGTGGCACGACCATCTGGCGACGGTGCCGGAGGGGCCGACGCTGGCCATCGCCAACGAGTTCTTCGACGCCCTGCCCATCCGCCAGTTCGTGCGCACGCCGGAGGGCTGGGCCGAACGGCTGGTGGACGCCAACCCCGATGGCGCGGGCCTCCGATTCGTGCTCGACCGCCGTTCCCTGGGCGGTGCCGCCGAGGCCATGCTGCCCGAGTCCGTGCGCGCGGCGCCCGAGGGCAGCGTCGCGGAAATCTGCCCCGCCGGAGAGGTCATCGCCGCCGAACTGGCCGACCGGCTGGTCCGCCATGACGGCGCCGCGCTGCTCATCGACTACGGCCATGCCCGGTCGGCGGCGGGGGAAACCCTCCAGGCCGTCCGCCGCCACACGTTCGCGCCGGTGCTGGAGAAGCCGGGCGAGGCCGACCTGACCGCCCACGTCGATTTCGAGGTGCTGGCCCGTGCAGCCCGGCAGACGGGGGCGCGGGTGCATGGGCCGATAACGCAAGGCGCCTTCCTGGCCAACCTGGGCATCCGCGAGCGGGCGGCGATTCTTCGCCGCGCCGCCAGCGTCGCCCAAGCCGCCGATATCGACGCCGCACTCCGCCGCTTGATCGAGCCCGAGGAAATGGGCACCCTTTTCAAGGTGATGGCGCTGACCGACCCCCGGCAGGAGCCGCCCGTCGGCTTCTAGGTGCAGAGGATTTTCGATGATCACCCTTGGCGCGCTCAACGACATTACCGGGCTCCGGCACGGCTTCCTCACCCGCTCCGGCGGCGTGTCCACCGGCCTCTACGCTTCGCTGAACTGCGGATTCGGCTCGGGCGATTCACCCGCCGCCGTGGCCCGGAACCGCGCCCTCGCCATGGAGCGGTTGGACCAGCCGGCGGACGCGCTGGTCACCGTCCGCCAGGTCCACAGCCCTGACGTGGTGACGGCGCGCGAGCCCTTTCCCCATGACAGGGCGCCGGGCGCCGACGCCCTGGTCACCGACCGGCCGGGGATCGCGCTGGGCATCCTGACCGCCGACTGCGCTCCGGTGCTGTTCGCCGACCCCAAGGCCCGTGTCATCGGCGCGGCGCACGCCGGTTGGAAAGGCGCCATCGGCGGCGTGATCGAGGCCACCGTTAGCGCCATGGTGGAACTGGGCGCCAAACCGCAGCGGATCGTCGCCGCCATCGGCCCGTGCATCGCCCAACGCTCCTACGAGGTGGGGCCGGAATTCCCCACCCCGTTCCTGGCCGAGGACGCGGCCAATGCCGACCTGTTCGCGCCATCGCGGCGCGAAGGGCATTTCATGTTCGATTTGCCGGTCTATGTCGCCCGCCGGCTGGGTCGGGCCGGAGTCGACCTGATTCAGCGCTGCCCCAACGACACCGTGGCCGAGGAAGACCGCTTTTTCAGCTACCGCCGCGCCACTTTGCGTGGCGAAAAGGACTATGGCCGTGGCCTTTCGGCCATAGTCCTTACGGAATAGCATGGTGTGCCGCGTCAAGCGGAGAGTTCGCATGCGCGCCACCCCCATTCTTACGTGAAGGAACGTTTACAGCCCGCCGGCTCCTTGATATGGTCCGCCCCGTTTTCCAGGGGGGCGGGGCGCCCCCGTGACCGGGCCTCCGAGAACGAAGGTGGCGGGCACTGTTAAACGGGTTCCCAGTGGAGAGCGCACGAGAATGAAACTGCTTGCCGGCAACAGCAACCGCCCGCTGGCCGAGGCGGTATCGGCATGTCTCAGCGTGCCGTTGACCCAGGCGAGCATCAAGCGCTTCGCCGATATGGAGGTCTTCGTCGAGATCCATGACAACGTCCGCGGCGAGGATGTTTTCCTGATCCAGTCGACGTCGTACCCCGCCAACGACAACCTGATGGAACTGCTGGTCGCCATCGACGCGTTGCGTCGCGGTTCGGCGCGCCGTATCACGGCGGTGCTGCCGTATTACGGCTATGCCCGTCAGGACCGCAAGACGGGTCCGCGCACGCCGATTTCGGCCAAGCTGGTGGCCAACCTGATCACC
>DASPMK010000201.1:0-2870 GCA_035627075.1 Azospirillaceae bacterium | reverse complement strand
CGGCACTTCCGGTCCATCCAGCTCAATCACCGCATTGTCGACGCCGAGACCGCGAAGGGCGGCCATCAGGTGCTCCACCGTGCCCACGGTGGCCTTCTGCGCGTTGCCCAGCACCGTGCACAGCCGCGTGTCGACCACGCGGTCCCAGGTGGCCGGGATCACGGCCTCTTTCGCCGGCAGGTCGGTACGGATAAAGCGGATGCCGGCATCGGCCGCCGCGGGGGCGATCGTCATGGCAACCTTCGAACCCGAGTGCAGCCCAATGCCGGTGCAATGGATGGCGCTCTTCAGTGTCCGCTGGAACAGGACTTCGGGATTCAGGTTCTGGTTGGACACGATCGACTTCCTAACCCGTTTTGTTTTCTATCTTTCGTTCGCCGCAGCGCGGAAACGGATTCGATTGCGCATGTACCAGTCGGCATTCCGGCTCGATTGGCCTTTTCCCGACGTTGATTACCTATCAGGGTACGCCGTCCAGGACAAATCACTCTTTGTTACTGATTGTTACGCGCGTCGCCGCGGTGCAACCGATAAATCGCGGACAAAAAGAAGGCCTTCGGAGGCCGCCCATCAAGGCGTCATCCGAAGGCAAGGATCGGGGGATCAACGTGCAGAGAATGATACGGGCAGCCAATCAGGGAAGCATCCCAGGCGTCGCCCGTATCAGTTGGTCTGGCGCCGCAGGAAGGCCGGGATGTCGAGCGTGTCCTCGTCCGTGCCGTGACCGCCCTTCACAGGCTCACCGGCGCGGGGAGCCGCCGAGACGGGGCGGCCGAGCGGCTGCTGCGCCGGACGCTGAATCTCCGGTTCCTCGGCATGGCGGCGGATGCCGGTCATGCGCTCGAACAGCGAGGGCTTGCGGGCGGTCGGGCGGGCGGACGCCGGCTCGGCGGCCAGCGACGGCTGGGCGGCGAACGCCTGGGGCTCGGCCTGCGACTGATGATGCTGCGGCGGACGCGGAGCTTCGGCCGGACGCGGGGCGATGAAGGTGCCGTCCTTGCGCTCGCCGCGCAACGGGCCGGTCACCGGGGTGCGGATCGGGGTTTCCATGCGGGGGGCCGGCGCCTGCGGCTGGGCGATCCGGGCCTCGGAAGTCATCGGGGCGGCCTCGGGCGTCATCGCAAACGGGGCGGCGGGCGACACCGGCTCGGGCACGATCGGGGTGGTGTTCAGATCGGCCTTCATCTCCGGCTCGATGGCGCGGGCGGTGTTGCCGGCGGTGGCCATGGCCGGGCCGGCGCCCATTCCGGCACCCATCATGGTGGCGGCCTGCTGGACCGGCGGCATCGGCGCCTGAACCATGTTGGCCATGTAGTCGCCCGGACGGGCGGCACCGGCCGTCGGCGCGCCCGGCTTCTTGCCGCCGGAGACGACGCTGAACGGCGAGGAGGCGGAGGAGGCCGGGGTGGTGGCGACCGCGTCGGTCTTGGACCCGGGCTGGGTGCGGATCATCGCCATGGAGGCGGCGTCGATGCCGGTGGCGACCACTGACACGCGCATGCGGCCTTCCATCGTCTGATCGAAGGTCGAGCCGAAGATGATGTTGGCGTCGGGGTCGACCTCGTCGCGGATGCGGTTGGCGGCCTCGTCCACCTCGAACAGGGTCATGTCGTAGCCGCCGGTGATGTTGATGAGGACGCCGCGCGCCCCCTTCATCGACACGTCGTCCAGCAGCGGGTTGGAGATGGCGGCCTCCGCGGCGGCGATGGAGCGGCTGTCGCCGGTGGCCTCGCCGGTGCCCATCATCGCCTTGCCCATCTCGGTCATCACCGAACGGATGTCGGCGAAGTCCAGGTTGATCAGGCCGGGCATGACCATCAGGTCGGTCACGCCGCGCACGCCGGAGTGCAGCACGTCGTCGGCCATCTTGAAGGCGTCGGCGAACGTGGTCTTCTCGTTGGCGATGCGGAACAGGTTCTGGTTGGGGATGATGATCAACGTGTCGACGTACTGCTGAAGCTCGCCGATGCCGCTCTCGGCCAGCCGCATGCGGTGGGCGCCTTCGAAGTGGAACGGCTTGGTCACCACGCCGACGGTCAGGATGCCCTGTTCACGCGCCAGACGCGCGATGACCGGCGCGGCACCGGTGCCCGTGCCGCCGCCCATGCCGGCGGTGATGAACACCATGTTGGCGCCTTCGAGGTGACCAAGGATCTCCTCCTTCTGCTCCTCGGCGGCGGCGCGGCCGACATCGGGGCGGGAACCGGCGCCAAGACCGCGGGTGATCGTCGTGCCGAGCTGGATGCGGCGTGGCGCCAGCGACCCCGTGAGCGCCTGCGCGTCGGTGTTGGCGATGACGAAGTCGACGCCTTCCAGGTTGGACTTGATCATGTTGTTGACGGCGTTGCCGCCAGCGCCACCCACGCCGAAGACGGTGATGCGGGGACGCAGCTGGGTGTCGACTTCCGGCAGACTCACGTTGATCATCTGAAACCTCCTCATCCCTTCAATTTCTTCACCCTATCCCCCGAGGACCGCCGTGGGTGAGCCGGCGACCCGTTTTATTCACTAAGACGTCTTCAAAGGTTTTCCCGGAGCCACAGACCGACCCGGCCGAAAAAGCCGAGCGGCATGGTGATATCCGGCCCCGCCACCGGCAGCTCGGGCTGCGGCAGCATGGCAAATTGCAAAAGCCCGGCGACCGTGGAAAAGGCCGGGCCGGAAACACTTTCGGCCAGTCCGCCCAGCCGGGTCGGGCGGCCGAGACGGACCTGCTTGTCGAGCACGAGCTGGGCGAGATCGCGGATGCCCGGAAGTTGGCAGGCGCCACCCGTCAGCACCACGCGGCGGCCGGCGGTGTGGGCGAGGCCGGAACGGTCGAGCCTGCCGCGCACCAGTTCGAAGATCTCCTCCAGCCGCGGCTGGATGAT
>DASPMK010000200.1:0-3990 GCA_035627075.1 Azospirillaceae bacterium | reverse complement strand
AAATCCACGTCCAGCGCCGTCACGTCCACCGGCTGGTGGGTGATGGCCTGACAGCCGTCCACCAGCACCGGAATGCCGCGCGCGTGCGCCATGTCGATGATGGTGCCGATCGGGTTGACGGTACCCAGCGCGTTGGACATGTGGCTGACGGCCACCAGCCGGGTGCGCTCGGAGAGGAGCTTTTCAAACTCCTCCATCATCAGTTCGCCCGCGTCGTTGATCGGCACGACCTTGAGCACGATGCCCTTTTCGGCGCGCAGCATCTGCCAGGGGACGATGTTGGCGTGGTGCTCCAGCTCGGTCAGCACCACCTCATCGCCTTCCTTCAGGAACTTGCGGCCCCAACTGGCCGCCACGAGGTTGACCGCCTCGGTGGCGCCACGGGTGTAGACGATTTCCTTGCTGCTGCGGGCATTGATGAAGCAGCGCACGCACTCGCGCGCCTGCTCGAACCGATCGGTGGTCCTGGCGGAGAGGTAGTGAACGCCGCGATGGACGTTGGCGTACTCCTCCTCCATGCAGCGGCGCATGGCCTCGATCACCGCCTTGGGCTTCTGGGCGGACGCCGCGCTGTCGAGATAGACCAGCGGGTGGTTGTAGACGGTGCGTGACAGGATCGGGAAATCCTCGCGCACCTTATGCACGTCGTAGCCGCCGGGCAGACCCAGCGTGGGGGCGATGGTGCGGGTCATCTGGTTCATAGCTTGGCCTCCCGTGCCGCCAGCCAGCCTTCCACCTGCGCCGCGAAGGCGTTGCGCACCACCTCGACGCCGACTTCCTCCAGGGCCTCGCCCAGGAAGGCGCCGATCAGCAGGCCGCGTGCCGTGTCGCGGTCGATGCCGCGGGCGCGCAGGTAAAACAGCGCGTCGTCGTCCAACTCGCCGGCGGTGGCGCCGTGGCTGCACTTCACGTCGTCGGCGTAGATTTCCAACTCCGGCTTGGTGTCGACCTCGGCCTTCTCCGACAGCAGCAGGGCGCGGTTGATCTGGTAGCCGTCGGTCTTCTGCGCGCCGGGGCGCACCACGATCTTGCCCTGGAACACCGCCCGCGCCGTGTCGTCGAGCACCCCCTTGCACACTTGCCGGCTGGAGCCGTGCGGCTGGGCGTGGTCGATGACGGTGGTGATGTCGCAGTGCTGGCTGTCGCGCACGAGGTAGCCGGCGCTGACGTGGGCGTTGATGCCCGGGCCGTCCAGCGTGACGCAAGCCTCGTGACGGGCCAGCTTGGCGCCCATGGCGAGCACGAAGCTGGAATAGTCGACATCGCGTTCCAGCCGCGCCGCCACGGTGGCGACGTGGAAGGCACCGGCGCCTTCACGCTGGAGCTTGTAGTGACGCAGCCGCGCGCCGCCTCTGGCCACCACCTCGGTGACGCTGTTGGCGAAGTAGGTGCCGCCGCCGAGGCCGACGTGATGCTCGACGATGGTCGCCTCGGACAGGGTTTCGGCAACGATCAGCAGGCGCGGGTGCCACACCAGCGGCCGGTCGGCGCCGGTGGCGAGGAACAGCAGCTCCACCGGCTTGTCCAGCACCACCCCCTTGGGCAGGCGCAGCACGGCACCATCGGCCAGGAAGGCGGTGTTCAGCGCGGCCAAGGGCTTGCCGTCCTCAACCGGGGCGACGCGGCCCAAGTATTCCTCCAGCAGCGCCGGTTCCTTCTCCAGCGCTTCGCCCAGGCTCATCAGCACCACGCCCACCGGCAGGCCGGATGTCAGGCCCAGGTCGGGACGCGGGGCGCCGTCGACGAAGACGAGGCGATAGGCGCTCTCGCCGGCCGGCATCACCGTCGGCAGCCGGTCGATGCCCACGGTCGGAGGCGAGGGAGCGGCCAAGTCGAAGGACAGGCTCTCCAGCGGGCGCAGATTGGTGTACTTCCACGCCTCCGCCTTGACACTGGGGAAGCCGGTGTCGCGGAAACGCTCCAGCCCGGCGCGGCGGCGTTCGGCCAGCCAGGGCAGACGGCCGCCCGGCATGCCGGATTCAAGCCGGCCGAACAGGTCGATATAGGGCTGGACGGCAGTTGCGGTCATGGCTTCGATCCTCCGCCGGCCTTCAGGCCGCCTCATTGACGCCGAACTCGGCGTAGCCCTTCTTCTCCAACTCCAGGGCCAGCTCCTTGCCACCCGAACGCTGGATCTTGCCGAAAGCCAGGACATGCACGTAGTCGGGCACGATGTATTCCAGCAGGCGCTGGTAGTGGGTGATGACCAGCATGGAGCGGTCAGGCCCGCGCAAGGCGTTGACGCCATCGGCGCAGACCTTCAGCGCGTCGATGTCGAGGCCGCTGTCGGTTTCGTCCAGCACGCAGAACTTGGGGGCGAGCACCGCCATCTGCAGGACTTCGTTGCGCTTCTTCTCACCGCCCGAAAAGCCGACGTTGACGGCGCGCTTCAGCATCTCGTCCGTCATGCCGAGCTTCTTGGTCTTTTCGCGAATGAGCTTGAGGAACTGCATGGCGTCCAGTTCCTTTTCGCCCCGGTACTTGCGGATGGCGTTGAGCGCCGACTTCAGGAACGTGGTGTTGGAGACGCCCGGAATTTCCACAGGGTACTGGAAGGCCAGGAACACCCCCTCGGCGGCGCGCTCCTCCGGCTCCATCGCCAGAAGATCCTTGCCGTTGAAGGTGACCGAACCGTCCGTGACCTCATAGCCCTCGCGCCCGGCCAGCACGTACGACAGCGTGCTCTTGCCCGAGCCGTTCGGCCCCATGATGGCGTGAACCTCGCCCGGACCGATGGTCAGGTCGATGCCCTTCAGGATGGGCTTGCCGTCCACGTTGGCGTGCAGGTTGCGGATTTCGATCATGGTCTTCCTACCCTTACCCGGTTGCTCCGGGACTCCTCGTCTTAACGGGCCGTTACGCCCAGCACCTTGATTTAGCGGCCTCCAGCCACGATGGCGTCGGCCTCGGTTTCCACCAGCCAGTCTTCCTTGATCAGGCCCGACACCTCGGCGAAGGTGGTCGCCGGGCGGATGTCGCCGAAAAATTCGCCGTGGGCCTTGGCCGCGTCTTCCCAGCGCTTGATGTCGGTGAGGAAGATGCGGGTGCGGATGACATCCTCCAGACGCCCGCCGGCATCCTCGACCGCCTTCTTGATGATCTCCAGCGTCACCTTGGTCTGGCCGTAGACGTCGCCCGGGCAGGCGGTCTGGCCGTTCTGGATGGGTGCTGTGCCGGACACGGCGATGAAGTCGCCGACACGCACGGCACGGCTGAAGCCGATCGGCTTTTCCATGGGCGAACCGGACGAAATATTGCGGCGAGACATTTTATTATTTACTCCGTCAATCAATGCCATTCTTGGCGTTGTTCCAGATGAACTGCTGAAGGATGCCGATACCGAACCGCTTGAGAAGGTCGGGGGCGGTGCCTTCCAGGTCGTCGGTCACATACCAGCGGCAGAACAGGTTATCGCGGTTCGTGGCGTCGACCTTGGCCAGCTTCCGGCCCTCGTGGATGGTCTGCAACAGAACCCGGATGGTGCGCTCCTCGCCCAGCGCCCGGCCCACGTACTTCGGGTCGAACATCTGCACGCGCATCAGCCCGACCTGGAAAATGCCGTTCTCCTTCGGCGTTTTTTCGAAGTCCTTGAGGCGGATGGGATTTGTCCACCGCATCATGGGGCTAGCCCTCCTCGAATGGTTGACGGACCTGAGCGATTTACCCCATCCGGTCGCCGGAAGCCACCCCGGCACGCCCCGCCGATCACCCCACGCTGCCTTCCAGACTGATGCCGACCAGCTTCTGCGCCTCGACGGCGAATTCCATGGGCAGTTCCTTCAGAACCTCCTTGCAGAACCCGTTGACGATCAGCGACACGGCGTCTTCCGACGACAGGCCGCGCTGCCGGCAGTAGAACAATTGGTCGTCACTGATCTTGGCGGTCGTCGCCTCGTGCTCGACTCGGGCCGTGTGATTGCGGCTCTCGATGTAGGGCACGGTGTGGGCACCGCACTTGTCGCCGATCAACAGGCTGTCGCACTGGGTATA
>DASPMK010000199.1:0-5467 GCA_035627075.1 Azospirillaceae bacterium | reverse complement strand
GCGGCTGTTCATGCTGTCGGACAGCCCGCCTGACCGCGATCTGGAATGGACCGAGGCCGGCATCGACGGGGCGTGGCGCTACATCAACCGCCTGTGGCGCATGGTCGATGAACCGGCGACCCAACTGCCGGCCCCGGGCTCGCCGCTGCCGGCGGACCTGTCGGACAAGGCGCTGACCGCTCGTCGCGCCGTCCACAAGGCGGTCGCCGCCGTGGGCGATGACCTGGAGAAATTCCACTTCAACAAAGCCGTGGCGCGCATCCGCGAGATGACCAACGCCTTCGGCGACATCGACGGCAAGACCGCCGGCGAGGACTGGGTGTTGCGCGAAGGGCTGGAAGCGATGGTCCGCCTCATCGGCCCGATGATGCCGCATCTGGCCGAGGAATTGTGGGCCAAGCTCGGCTACACCACGCTGTTGGTGGACAGCCCGTGGCCGGCGGCCGATCCCGCCCTGGTGGTGGAGGATACGGTCACCGTCGGCGTCCAGGTCAACGGCAAGCTGCGCGCCACCGTACCGTTGCCCCGTGACGCCGCCAAGGACGTGGCCGAAGCCGCCGCGCTGGCCGACGCCAACGTCCAGAAGGCGATGGAAGGCAAGACCGCCAAGAAGATCATTGTCGTACCGAACCGGATCATCAATGTGGTGGTCTAGCCGCATACTCCTCCGGGCGAGCATCGCCGCCAGCCTTCTCGGGCTCGCGGGTTGCGGTTTTCATCCCGTTTACGGAGAGCGGGCCAATGATCCGGTAGCGGCGGCGCAGCTGAACCGCATCAACATCGCCAACATCCCCAACCAGACCGGCCAACGGCTGCGCAACCTGCTGATGGACCGGCTCTATACCGCCGGCCGACCGGACTCCGAGGACTATCGGCTGGCCATCCGGCTGAATGCCGTGGAGCGCAAGACCGGCATCCGCCAAGACGCCACCGCCACCCGGGCCCTGGTGTCGCTGTCGGCGCCGTTTCAGCTGATCGAAACCGCCACCAACAAGGTCCTGTACCGTTCGAGCAGCGAGGTTCGCGTCAGCTACAACGTTCTTGACGCGCCATTCGCCACGTTGTCGGGCAAGGAGTTCGCCTACGAGCGCGGCCTGATCTTCCTGGCCGACGATATCCGCACCCGGGTGGCGCTCTATTTCGCCCGCGATCCGCAGGCCGACATCGAGCCCGTGGTCGGCGAGCTTGCCGAATAAAGGGGGTCCGGGGAGCCGTTCTCCCGGATTCAAGGCATGAAGCTGCAAGGCGCCCGCATCGACGCGTTTCTGCGTAAGCCGGACCCCCAGGTCCGTGCGGTGCTATTGTATGGCCCCGATACCGGCTTGGTGCGCGAACGGGCGGGCGCCATGGGTCGCACGGTGGTCATGGACCTGTCCGATCCCTTCCGTGTCGTGACACTGCCGTCGTCGTCGGTCGCCGCCGATCCCGCCCAGCTTTTTGATGAGGCCGCGGCCATTTCCATGGTGGGCGGCCGGCGGCTGATCCGCATTCGCGATGCTGAGGAACGCCTGAACAGCGCCTTCACCGCTTTCTTCAAGAACCCGCCTCCAGGCGACAGCCTGATCATCGTGGAGGCGGGCGAGTTGGACGCCCGGTCCAAGCTGCGCGCGGCCTTCGAGCACGCCGACCATGGCGTTGCCATTCCCTGCTACGTCGAGGAAAGCGAGGCGCTGGAGCGCGTCATTGGCGGTATTATCGAGTCCAAGGGCTATACCGTCGATCGCGAAGCCCAGGAATATCTGGCCGCCCACCTCGTCGGCGATCGCATGGTGGTGCGGGGCGAGTTGGAAAAGCTGACGCTGTATATGGGCGAAACGAAGCGCATCACGCTTGACGACGTCCATGCCTGCATCGGCGACAGCGCCTCGCTCAGCCTGGATGACGCCGTGTGGGCCGCCGCCGACGGTGATTTCCCGGCACTCGACCGCGCCCTCGCCAAGCTTTACGGAGAAGGAGTAGGCCCGGTCGGCATCCTGCGCGCCGCCCAGCGCCATATGCAGCGCCTGCATCTGGTGCGCGCCCAGGTCGATCGCGGCACGTCGGCCGAGATTGTCGTGAAGGGGCTGAAACCGCCGGTATTCTTCAAGCTGGAGCGTAAGTTTCTGGGCCAGGTGCGCATCTGGAGCCTGCCGGCGCTGGCCCAGTCCATGGAGCGCCTGACCAACGCCGAGGCCGACTGCAAGAAAACAGGCCTGCCCGACGAAACCCTGTGCGCCCGCGCCCTGTTTCAGATCGCCATGCAGGCCCGGCTGGGGCGACGCTGACACGGGTGCCCCGGTGGGGAGGCGAGGGGGCTTCGCGCGCCCCCCTCGCAAGCCGGCAGGGCCGACGTCACTCGCCGCGCAGGCGGCGCAACAGGTCGTCGAGCTGGTCCAGATCCTGGTAGTGCAGGTTGACGCTGCCGCCTTTGCCCTGGGTGTTGATGATTACCTTGAGGCCGATGCGGGTGGTAAGATCCTGTTCCAGGGCCAGAACATTGGGGTCCTTGGCTCCCTTCCTGCCTCCCTTGGCCTTTTCGTCCGCCACGGCGCGCACCAGCGCCTCGGTCTGGCGGACGTTCAGGCCGCGTTTGACCACTTCCTTGGCCAACGCCAGCGGATCGTCGGCGGTCAGCAGGGCGCGGGCATGGCCGGCGGTGAGGTCGCCCTTTTCCACCATCAGGCGAACGGCGGCGGGCAGGGCCAGCAGGCGCAGCAGGTTGGCGACGTGGCTGCGGCTTTTGCCCACCACCTTGGCCAACTCCTCCTGGGTGTGCTGGAATTCGTCCAGCAGGCGGCGGAAGCCCTCGGCCTCCTCGAACGGTGTCAGGTCCTGCCGTTGGAGGTTCTCGATGAGGGCGATCTCCAGCGCCTCGCGGTCGCTGAAATCGCGGATGATCGCCGGCACCTCGTGCAACCCGGCCAGCTGCGCCGCCCGCCACCGCCGCTCGCCGGCGATGATCTCGTAGGTGCTGCGGTGCAATCCCTCGGGCCGCACCAACAGCGGCTGGAGAACACCCTTTTCCCTGATCGAGACGACAAGGCCCTGGAGCGCCTCTTCGTCGAACTGGCGGCGCGGCTGGTACTTGCCAGGGCGCAGGAACTCGATGGGCAGGGTGGATTTCGGCGTCGCCACACCACTGCCGGCCGCCTTGGTCGCCGGAGCGCCGAGTTCGACCGGCGCACCAATGCCTGTCGCCGCTTCGCCGAACAGGGCGGAAAGGCCCCGGCCCAGGTTGGTCCGCCGCTTCGTCTCGTCCATCAGGCCACCTGCCTTTGCTTTTCACGCTGGAGCAACTCTCGCGCCAACTGGATGTAGGCTTGCGAGCCGGGGCAGCGCATGTCGTAGATCAGCACGGGCTTACCGTGCGACGGCGCTTCCGAAACCTTGACGTTGCGCGGGATCACCGTCTCATACACCTTATTGCCGAAGAAACCGCGTACGTCGGCCGCCACCATCTCCGACAGGTTGTTGCGGCGATCGAACATGGTCAACACCAATCCATGGATGTCCAGGACCGGGTTGAAGGTGCGCTTCACCATCTCGATGGTGCGCATCAGGTGGCTGAGGCCCTCCAGCGCATAAAACTCACACTGAAGGGGCACCAGCACGGCATCGGCCGTCACCAGGGCGTTGAGGGTAAGAAAGCCCAGCGCCGGCGGGCAGTCGATCAGCACATAGTCGAAGTCGAGCGTGCTGCGAGCGATGGCCTCGCGCAGGCGGAATTCGCGCCGGTCGGAATTGACCAGTTCGACCTCGGCACCCGACAGGTCCATGGAGGAGGTGACGATGGACAAGCCCGGCACGGCGGTCGGTCGCGCGGCGGCGTCCAGCGGCACACCGTCGAACAGCACCTCGTAGATGCCGACATGGCGATCCGACGACGGAACGCCCATGCCGGTCGAGGCGTTACCCTGGGGGTCGCTGTCCACCAGCAGCACCCGCTTTTCGATGGCGGCGAGGGCGGTGGCGAGGTTGATGGCCGTGGTGGTCTTGCCGACACCGCCTTTCTGATTGGCGATGGCGATGACGCGCGCGGCAGGCATGGCGGTCTCTCGTCTGATACCTGGGGGAGTCTTCTAAGGAGATGGGTCGGCGTCGGCCGGTTCGGATTAATGGCCCACGACGTTGGCGATACGAAGAATGGTCGCCGAAGGGTCGGTGAGGCTGTCGAACCGGTCGACCCGCATATTCCAGACTCTCTCGGCCTGGGTCAATTCTTCTTGCCAACTTTGCCCCTTGGGAAAGAGGCAGACACCGGTTTGTCCGAGGAAGGGCAGAGCCAACGGCAGCAGTTCGGTCAAGGACGCCAGGGCGCGGGCGCTGACCACATCGGCGGGGAAGGGGGCAACCTTCTCGATCCGCTCGGCATGGACGATGGCAGGAGCCTGGGTCAGGCGAGCGGCTTCGCGCAGGAAGATCGCCTTGCGCGAATCGCTTTCGATCAGATGAACCTCGGGCACGCCCAGGATGGCCAGGACCAGCCCGGGAAAGCCGGCGCCGCTGCCCAAGTCCACCTGCACGCGGGTGTTTTCCGGCAGCAGCGTAAAAAGCTGCGCCGAATCCAGGAAGTGGCGGCGCCACAGGTCGTCCAGTGTGGTGCGGCTGACAAGATTGATCCGCTCCTGCCACTTGCGCAGCAGCGCCGCGTAGGCTTCCAGCTTTTCCACTGTTTCACGTGAAACACCGGTTTGCCGCTGGAACTCCACCGGGCCGTAATCGGCTTTCAACTTAGGCAACCTTACTCTCCCGCCGTTTGACGTAACGCAGCAGCGCCACCAACGCCGCCGGGGTGACGCCAGGGATGCGCGCCGCCGCCCCCAGAGTCGCGGGCCGCGCATGGCGCAGCTTCTGGCGGATTTCCGTCGACAGGCTGCCGATGGCGTCCACGTCGAGGTCTTCCGGCAGGGCCAGCGCCTCGTCCTTGCGAAAGGCGCGGATGTCGGCCTCCTGCCGGTCGATGTAGCCGGCGTATTTGCCGTCGATCTCAATCTGCTCGGCGATGTCGGGTGGCATTTCGGCCAATTCCGGCCAGACCCGGGCCAGGGTGTTCAGGTTCAGGTCGGGATAGCGAAGCAGGTCGGCGACCGACCGGCGGGCGCCGTCCTGGTTGACGGCAAGACCGTGACGCTGAAGTTCGTTGGGCGTGGCCTGAAGCTGGCGAACGAGGTCGCGCGCCGCATTCAGCGCCGCCGCCTTGGCGGTGAAGGCCTCCTGGCGCCGGGAACCGATGCAGCCAAGAGCCAGCCCCTTGGGCGTCAGGCGCTGATCGGCGTTGTCGGCACGCAGGATCAGGCGGTACTCGGCCCGTGACGTGAACATGCGGTAGGGCTCGTTGGTGCCCCGGGTGATCAGGTCATCGATCAGCACACCGATGTAGGCATCGGCGCGATCCAGCACGAAACCCTCCGCCTGGCCCGAGTCCTTCAGCGCCGCGTTGATGCCGGCCATCAGCCCCTGCGCCGCCGCTTCCTCATAGCCAGTGGTG
>DASPMK010000198.1:0-9709 GCA_035627075.1 Azospirillaceae bacterium | reverse complement strand
CTTCAGCACGCCCAGCGATGGCGGACGGCCGGAAAATGCCCTGATCGGCCAGTTGTTCACCGTCGACGCCTCCTCAATCAGCCGCATGTCCGTGTCGGCCGAGGACGGCAAGCTGCGGCTGTGGCGCGACACCGGCCTCGCCAGCCTGTCGGCCGGCACCTCGGCCACCCTGACCGCCAACCTGCTATCCTACGAGTGGGATGAGGATATCGACAACGGCTATCGCCCGGCCGGCACGTTCCGGCTGTCGTCCACCGTCGATCCCAACGCCTATTACATCCAGGATTACGGGTCGACCTACGCATGGGGCGGTACCGCCACCCACAGCCTGACCCTGTACCGTGCCGGCAGCGGAGCCCTGGTGTTTGGCGCCGGCACGCCGCGCTGGTCATGGGGGCTGGATGCCACCCACGACGCCGATCAGGCCGGCACCTCCCCCTACAGCGTCGACAACCGTATCCGGCAGGCGACCGTCAACCTGTTCGCCGACATGGGAGTACGGCCGGGGACATTGCAATCCGGGTTGATCGGTGCCACCCAGTCCACCGACACTGCCAAGCCGACCTCTGCGATCATGGTCCCGACCAACGGCGGCACCCTGACCGCCGGGCAAGCCTACACCATCAAAGGCACGGCGACCGACGTCGGCGGCCGCGTGGCCGGGGTGGAGGTTTCGGTCAACGGCGGCCAGATATGGCGGATGGCCAGCGGCCGGTCGAACTGGACCTACAATTGGACGCCGGCCACGGCGGGCAGCTTCACCATCAAGGTCCGCGCCGTGGACGACAGCGGCAACCTGGAAATACCGGGCACCGGAAACACCGTCACGGTCGGCGGCCCGCCGCCGGTGAACGGCTCCACCATCTTCAGCGCGTCGGCGGTGCCGGCCACCGTCAGCGACCCCGACAGCGCGTCGGTGGAGCTGGGCGTCAAGTTCCAGTCCAGCCAGAACGGCTATATCACCGGCATCCGCTTCTACAAGGGGCCGCAGAACACCGGTACCCACACCGGCAGCCTGTGGACATCCACCGGCATCCGGCTGGCCACCGTCACCTTCACCAACGAAACGGCATCCGGCTGGCAGCAGGCCAACTTCTCAACCCCGGTGGCGATCACCGCCGGCACCACCTACGTCGCCTCCTACCGTGCGCCGAACGGCCATTATTCGGCCAACACCAACCACTTTACGACGGACGTGGTGAGCGGCCTGCTGCGGGCGCTGGCCGACGGGGCGGCGGGCGGCAACGGTGTGTATAGCTATGGCGCCGCCGGAACGTTCCCGACATCGAGCTGGAACAAGTCGAACTACTGGGTGGACGTGGTGTTCAACGCCCTGGCCGCGTGATCATGATGTCAGCGCAAGTCGATGCGGGCCGACGTGGCGAAGCTCTGGCCGTTATGCTCGATCGCCGCCACCCCTTCATAGCTGCCGGGAGTCCACCCGGCGGCCGGTCGGTCGGCCTTGCCGGCGATGAAACTTTGCGCCGTCGCGCGCTCCACGCGCTGGGAACCATTGGACAGCGCCTTGCCGTCGGGGCCGGTGAGCCGGATGCGCAGCACATCGCCGGCCTTGGCCCCGATGATCTCCACCCAAAAGTACAAGGTCGCCGTGTCCTGGGTAAAAACGGCGTCGGCGTAGCTTCCCTTGCGGGCCTCGACGACGTTGGGCGGATCGGTGGAAAACCCGGACAGGCGCGGCAATACCGGCTTGTAGGGCAGCTTGGCGAGCACGTCGGCCGCCCACAGGGGCCGTTCGCCGATCCCGCATCCTTCGGCCCGCAGCTCGCCGACGAAGGGATCGATCACCGTGTCGCCCCGCCGGACGCTGAAATAAAGATGGGGGAGTTCACTCAAACCGGACATACCCACCTGCCCGATGTCCTGCCCGGCCGTTACCCGGTCGCCCGGCGCCACCCGCACGCTGCCACGTTTCAGGTGGCAATAAACGGTGCGCCAGCCCTCGTCATGGCGGAGGACGACCGCGTTGCCGCATCCCTTTTGAGTGAGTTCCTCGCGGGTTTCCGGGCCGTACACCCCGGTATCCGCCATCTCGTCGCGCGTTTTGTCGACAACGCCGGGAGCCGCGGCGCGCACCGCCACACCGGCCTCCATGGTCTTGCGGTCGCGGATGGCGAAGGAGGTGCTGCCGTAGCCGTTCTCGCCGCCGTTCCGGTTGCCGCAGGCATAATCGCGCAGGCCGGGACCGGGGTCGTGATCGACGTACTTGATGATCTCGCAGGTCCGTCCCGGTTCGCAGTCGAGCGGCAGACCGAGCGTGATCGGCGGCTCCTTTGCCGGCAGACCGCCACCGGTCCCAAGAGCGGCAAGCAGGGCCAGGCTCGTCAATGGGAACCGGTGGAACCGCCTCATCCGGTTGTCAACTCCAACCGTCAGCCGTTGACAGCGTCGCGCAACTGCTTGGCCGGGCGGAACTTGGCCGACTTGGAAGCGGCAATCTTGATGGCTTCACCCGTCTGGGGGTTGCGGCCCTCGCGCTCGGCACGCTCCGTCACGCCGAAAGTGCCGAAACCAGCGATCCGCACCTCGTCACCCGTGCCGAGCGAGACCGCGATCTTCTGGAACACCTCATGGACCACCTTCGAGGCATCGTTCTTGGTCAGCCCGCTCGCGGCCGCCACAGTCTCGATGAGGTCGGACTGGTTCATGTTGCTCGCTCCTGTGGTAAATAAAGCGTTAGTAATATAGTTTAGTGACAGAGCCCACGTCCTTTCGCAAGGAGGAACTACGCTGTTGGCGCCCGGAATGGGGCAATGCGACCGGGGGATGGGCGGCGATGTACGCCGAAAGCGTGCCTCCACTACCGCCGTCAACGAGCAACCCCCGCCCGTCCCGCAAGGCTTCACCATAGGATAATTTAATTCTAAAACCAAATAGTCCGCCGTCTACCTCTCCTTGGTATAGGAAAGCGGCCTCGCCTTACTCCTATTATGGAAGCGTTCCAACCTTCGTCGGCGGGACGGTTGGCGCGGAAATAGGGGTGGCGCGATGCGGGGCGAACGGGCACACCGGTTGCGAACCATCCTTCTGACCTCGGCGATGACTTTGGTGATGGGGGCTGCCGCCACCCCGGCGGCGGCGCGGTCCCCCGACGCGGCGGAATACCAGCGGGCTCTGGCCATCTTGGAAGCCGACCCGACCGATGCCAGTGCCTCCTTTTCCTTCGCCGAAGCCGGGGTCCGCCACGATCCCGCGGCCGCGGCGGCGGTGTTGGAGGTGCTTGCCGCCCGCTCTCCCGATCAGCCGGCGCTGGCCGTGGATCTGGCCACCCTGCACCTCGCCCTGGCACGGCCGGGGCTCGCCCGTACGGCGCTGACCCGGGTACTGGCCATTCCCAACCTGCCGGAACTTCTGCGCCAGCGGGCCGAAAGTCTCCTGCTGCGGGTCGATGCCGTAAATAACGGTGCCGCCCATGCCGGAACGATCACGCTGTCGGGTCGCTACGACACCAACGCCAGCCCCGCGCCCGCCCCCCCGATGGCCCGCCTGCCGGGCCGCACCGACGACCTGGAGGACCTGTTCATCGGTCGTGACGATTATGCCGGCGTGGCCACGGGGACGCTGCAAGCCTTGTGGTCCCTGGGACCCGCGACGACCATGGAGGTCAATCTCCTGGGGCACGGAACCCGCCGGCTGCACGAGGAGCAGGTCAACCTCAACCTCCTGTCGGCAGACGCGGGGCCGCGATGGCAGCTTACCTCCGGTCCGTCGGCATGGTCGGCACGACCGTTCCTGTCCACGGCTTACGTCGAGGTGGACGAGGGCACGTATCTGCGCACGCTCGGCGTGGGGCTGAATGTCCGCGCGTGGCTCGGCGCATCTCTCCTGGCCGACGCCTCCACCGAATTCCTCAAGCGCGACTTCAACTCGACCGAGGCCCGGCCCGAGGCCGACCTGCGGTCGGGCCCGCTGTGGCTGGTGCAGGGCGGGCTGCGCTGGCAGATTACGGCATCGACGCTGGCCTTCGCCCACGCCGCTTTCCTTGCCAGCCGCGCCGACGAGGAAACCCACGATTATCGCCGCACCATGCTGGCCCTGGGCGTATCCCAGTCCTACGACGCGCCTTTTCGCCTGACGCCGCGACCGTGGAACACCAGCCTGACTCTCGATCTGAGCCGCACGCTCTATGGGGCGGCCGACCCCAAGCTCGATCGTGGCGGCTCGCGGCGCGACACCCGCCAGGATCTGACGCTGACCACCCGCATTCCCATCACCGCCGACGTGGCCTTGATGGTCACCGGGCTGCGGTCGTGGACGCGCTCGACCGAGGATGCGTTTGACCATACCAATACCGCCGCCACCCTGGGGATCGCGTGGCGGTTCTGATCGAGGATCAGGCCGAAACCCGTGCCCGCACCCGCGGCCCCTGCCAAGCGCGCCGCCAACCACCGGGCGCCGGAGCACGGGGAGCGGCAACGGGTTCGGGCATGGCGCCGTACTTGGCGAACAGCGGCAGTCCATGCCGCTGGCGGCGGACGTTGACGAACTCGATCAGCGCATCCTCGTCCTTCAGGTGATGGCGATCGACGATCCAGCCATCGGGGCGGTGCAGCACGATGTAGTCGCGCGTGCGCAGCCAACGCTCCATCTCCGTTACGCTGGCCGGAATGAAAACTTGGGGCCGGGGCGCGGCACCGGCCGCCGTCGGAAGGCGCAAACCCGCTCCCGGCGCCAGCAGGATCGGCGCCGAGCCGGGGAATTGACCCGGATGCCGCTTGAGCTGCTTGTCGAGCTTCAGGCGGATGGCGTGGGGGCTGCGGCCGGGCATACGTTCGGCGATCTCGGCCAGCGACGCGCCATCGGCGTGCAGCGCGTCCATCAGGTGCAGCTCCTCCGCCGTCCAGGGCTGGCGAAACTTGGCGCTGGTCAAACCCAACTGGCGCAGCTTGTCGGCGACGGAAGAGCGGGGATGGCCGATGACCTCGGCGATACGGCCAAGGCTCATGCCCTCGTCCACAAGTGTCTTCAGCCGCTCCACCTGTTCGCACGTCCACGGGCAGGCGTTGGTCATCCGCTTCAGTTCGAGCCGGTGGCACATGGTAGTGACGGCGTCGAGGCTGCGTCCCAGCGCCTCGGCGATACCGGCGACGGGCAGCTCCGTGCCGTGCAGCCGCTTCAACTCGGTGATTTCCGTGTCGCTCCAGGGTTTGACACCGCGGCGAAGCCCCAGCGACAGGATCTTGGCCCGGATCGAGCCGACGCTGCGCCCCATCGCGCGTGCGATCTCGGTGCGCGACTTCCCGTCCGCGAAAGCATCGCGCAAGGCCGCGATTTCGGCGGGAGCCCAGGTCTTCTGATCGGTCATGGCCAATACCCTCGAACTCGAATGAGCTAACATCACTGTCGATGGGAGGGCGCCACCGGCGCACCGCTTCCCGACCGTTCGAGGGCACTATCCTGCGAAAGCGACGGCGGAAGGTATGACGGCCATCACACCTCCCGCGATAGTGAGAGGGACCGCGCATTGGATGGAGGCGAAAGAGATCCCCGTCGGCGGCGATGGCCTGGGTGTGGCGGTCGCGACGGGCTCGACCTGCGGCACCAGCACCATCCAGGCAACAAGGTAGGCTGTGGTATTCCGGGATATTTCCGCTCTTTCTCAGCGCGATGCCGGAGGCGGCTTAAGGGGGGCGAGCGGGTCGAGCGGTGTGACCACCGGCGTCGTCTGCGGCAGCGGGCGGAAGATGGCCTGGGCTTCGGCCGGCGGCGGAGGACGCACGCGTGTGCGCCACATGCCATAGATCGTGGCGCCAAGCGCCCCGGTCGCGGTGTAGGCGAACAGCCCCTGGGGCCCGATGCCGGCCATGGCCGCCGACGCCAGCAGGGGGCCGAGGATGGCGCCGATGGAGTTGGCGAGGATCAACCCGCCACTGGCCGACAGCAATTCCGCCTTGTCGACATGGTCGTTGGTATGGGCAAGACACACCGGGTAAAGCGTGAAGGACAAGCCGCCGAACAGCGGGGCGACCGCAAGCAGGATCAATGGTCGGTCCAGCCCGGCCGCGCCGATCATGGCGAGGCTGGTCAGCGTCAGTGCGGCCGACAGGCCGATGATGACCGTGCGGCGGTCGAAGCGGTCGGACAGGCGACCGAGCGGCCATTGCAGCGCCACCCCGCCCAGGATCAGCGCCGTCATGAACAGCGCCGTTCCCGACACCCCAAATCCGTAGGCCGTTCCGAAGACGGGGGCAAGGCCGTAGATGGAGCCGGTGATCGCTCCGCTGATGAACACACCGGCCACTCCCAGCGGCGAGGCGTCGAAGAGCCGCCCGACGCCGAAGGAAGCGATACGCGGCAGCACGGGCGGGCTGGTCCGGGTCAGCGCCACCGGCACGAGCGCCAGTGACAGCAGGATCGAAACCACCATGAAGATCAAGGTGCCCGCCCGATCGTCCAGGTGCAACAGTTGCTGACCGACGGCCATCGCGCCGTACAGCGTGACCATGTAGAGCGACAGCACCTGGCCGCGCGTCTCGTTGGTCGCGGTGTCGTTCAGCCAGCTTTCGATGCACATGTAGAGGCCAGCCATGCAGAAGCCTTCGCCCAGACGCAGCGCGGCCCACAGCGGCGCGTCGACAACGAGCGCATGCGCCAGCGACGCCGCGGAGACGATCGAGGCGAAAGCCGAGAAGGCCCGGATGTGGCCGACGCGCGTGATGATGCGATGGGCGTAGAGCGAGCCGGCGGTCAGCCCGGCGTAAAAGGCGGCGGCGATCAGGCCGACCGCCGCCGTCCCGGACTCCGACGCGCCCAGCCGCAGACCGATCAGCGTGCTGAGCGCGCCGTTGCCCAGCATCAGTAACGCAACGCCGAGCAGGAGCGAGAGGACCGACCGTGCGACCTGGAGCATGCGGCTTCACTGGGGGCTTGGGCGACGCTCTGTCCGCCGTTTGTGGATGACGCCGATTCGGAGGAGAACCGCTCCTGGCAAACAGCACGCCGGGCCATCCGTCTCCGACGTGCCGAATGCCGCCGGCATCGCCAACAGCCCGCCGCTGCCGGCTCCACGACCGTGCGGGGCCGTGGAGCCAAATCTGTCGGGCGCAGGGTCAGCCGCCGCAGGCGCCACCGCAGCACGAGCCGTTCCGGCGTGCCGCCAAACGGTCGTAATCCACCTGGAAATAGCCGACCGGCGGGATGAAGCCGGCGGCAAGGTCGAGAAGCGCCGCTTCGCTGACGCCGGGCGGGCAGTTCACAACCTCGTAGACGACGGTGCCATTACCGGCTGGGCCGACCGTCGCGCCGATGGGAGCCAGCGAGGCGCGGCCATTGCGGGAGAGGGAGATCAGCGAGGAAGACATGTCCGGTTCCTTTTCGTGTTGCTGAAAGATGAAGGGATCGGGAGATGCCGGCGTCAGGCGACCAGATGCCGGTAGATCGCCGGAAGTGCCGCCGTGAGGCGCCCGATATGGGGAAAAATCGCGAAAGAGCCGCGCCCGAACAGGTAGGGAAAGTAGTCCCGCGCCTCGGCGTCGACGGTGATCCCGAAGACCTTGAGACCGGCCCGGCGGGCTTCCAGGATAGCCATGCGGGTGTCCTCTATGCCGAAGCGGCCTTCATAGTGATCGAGGTCGTTGGGCTTGCCATCGGTCAGCATCAGCACCAGCCGGTGCCGGTTCGGCCGCTCCTCCAGCCGCGCCGTGACATGACGCAGCGCCGCCCCCATGCGGGTGTAGTAACCGGGCTTGAGCGCGGCGATGCGCCGGTCCACCCGCGCCGACAGGGGCTCGTCGAAATCCTTGACGGTGCGCACGTTGACCCAGGCCCGCTTGCGCGAGGTGAAGGTGAAGATGGCATGGTCGTCGCCACAGGCGGCCAGACCATGGCTGAAGGCGGTCAGGGCTTCCTTCTCCACATCGAGCACGCGGCGGTTCTCGATCCAGGCGTCGGTGGACAGCGACACGTCCACCAGCACCGCCACGGCCAGATCGCGCACCGCGTTGCGCACGCTGGTGAAGACCCGATCGGACCCGATGCCGCCGGCCCGCAGGTCGGCCCGCGCGCGAACCAGCGCCGACAGGTCCAGATCGTCGCCATCGGACTGGGCCGCCAGCACCTGACGGCCCGGCCGCAGTGCCTCGAACTGGCGGCGGACGCGGCGAATGCGCTGGCGGGCCTCGTCGTCGGGCGTCCAGTCCTCCCCCTCCTCCAGCGCCGGTTCCGCGATGACCCGACAGTGATGGGGCAGGTAGGCCCGGCGGGTGTGGTCCCACTCGGGATAGGTCCGCCCGGTTGTCAACGGCGCCGTATCGACCGCCTCGGGCGGCAGGTCGAGATCGAGCTTGAGGCGGGTGGCCGCCTTGCGTTCATGCTGGCCGACCGCCATCTCGTCCAAGTCGTCGGCGGCCTTGGCCGCTTGGTCGGCGTCGTCGTCCTCGACGGCGCGGTTGAGGTTCACCATTTCGGCCAGACCGATGATCTTCTCGAAACGGTTCAGCATCAGCGGGTCGTCCCGCCGGGTCTGGTCGTTGTCGCGCCGCGCCGCCTTGCGGCGGGTGCCGTCGGTGTCGGTGCCGCCCCCCTCGCTTTCCTCGGGTTCACCCCGGCCGCCACCGGTCGCCAGCCGCGTGACCTCGCCCCATAACGGCACGGGCAAGAACGGCCGATAGCCGGGCGGCGCCCGCAAGTCGTCCAGCGGCTCCGCCGGCAGAGTTCCGCCGATCAGGAGGGTCTGGATCGCATTCTCCACCATCTTTTCCCATGGCGGCAGGTCGCGGTCGGGGCGAGCCGCCCGCAAGGCCGCGCACAGATCGACGTGCAAGGGGCGTAAGCCCGGCCACGCCTCCAGCACGCGCCGGCTGGCGGCTTGAGCTTGATGCAGAAAGGCGAAATCCGCCTGAAGCGGGTCGGTGGGGCGTGGCGTGGCGGGACCGGTATGGGCGAAGAAGGCGGCCAACCATTCGTAGAGAGCTTCGTTGAGAAAGCGATCGGGGAACACGTCGAGACGCGCCGGCAGGGCGAGCGTCGCCCCGTCGAGCGAGGCCGTCGCCAAGCGTTCGCCGGCACCCAATCCCAGGCGCTGGCGCAAGCTCAGGCGATGCCCCGAGGCCGCCCGCCCGCCGCCGGTCAACCGCACGCCGCCATCGCCACCCAGCCCACGGAAAAACACCGCCAGGCGCGGCTTCACGCTCTCCAGTTCGATCGCCGCGTCGGGATGGCTGGGGTAGCTGGCGGCCTGACCCACCAGCCGGTGCCAGAGCTTGCCGACGCTCTCCTCGACCTCCAGGAAGCCCGACATGGCGGTCAACCCAGAGCGGCGTTGGCAACCCGGACCAACGCTTGGCGGACGTCGGGGTCGTCGGTCAGCGGCTCGATCAGCGCGGCCATCACCGCCCGCGCCGGCTTGAGACCGGAGGCGATGAGCGTGGCGGCGTAGACCAGCAGGCGGGTGGACACGCCTTCCTCCAGGTCTTGCCCCTTCAAATCGCGCAACGCATTGGCCAGCCGAACCAGCGGCAGGCAGCGTTCGCGAGCAAGTCCGCTTTCGGCGGCGACGATACGGGCTTCGGTTTCTGGATCGGGAAAACCGAACTCGGCGGCGAGGAAACGCTGCCGGGTGGAAGGCTTCAGCGCCTTCAGGATGTTCTGGTAGCCGGGATTGTAGGACACCACCAGCATGAAGTCGTCCGGTGCCTCCAGCAACTCGCCGGTGCGTTCCAACGGCAGCAGGCGGCGGTCGTCGGTCAGCGGG
>DASPMK010000197.1:0-9419 GCA_035627075.1 Azospirillaceae bacterium | reverse complement strand
ATCCGCACCCACCCCCACCCCTACTCCCGTACCCGCCGTCGCGGTGCCGGCCCCCCTGACGCCGCCAAGGGCGAAAACGCCCCCAGCGGCGCCGGGGTCGGTGATCGACGGCATCCTCAAAAATCTGCGGCGTCAGCAGGGCGCCCCATGAAGGAGGGGGCGGGACTTGCTGGAGGGGTGTGGGCCTTGGAAAGCGGAGCATCCGCGTTTCCCGCACTGGGCAAGGAGCGGCATCCGGGCGCGGCGGCCCATCCGGCCGCTTGGCTTCGCGCCCACAGGGGCGCGGGGCCGCGGTCGCGGCCCTATACCACGCGGGGCCGCGGTCGCGGCCCTATACCAAGTTCACAAGGGAGAACTTTCTCAACTTGGTATCAGTGCCTTGCCACGGCGGCTTTCAAAAACGTCTCCAATTCGCGAACGCACGTTGGATCGTCGTAGGCGCGGTGCCGGTTGGCGGCGATCTTCTCGCGTATCCCGGACCGCCACGCGGGATCGAGTCCCAGCCGTGCCGCCATCTCCACATATTCCCCAACGGTGCGGGCGATGGTGTCGGTGACTCCGATCATCGACAGGATGGCGGCGCAGTGTCGGCCGCGCATCAGGTCGGTCGGGCAGGTGACGATTGGCAGGCCGTAGGCCAGGGACTCCATGGCCGTGTTGTTGCCTGACCAGCCGATGTTGTCGAGAAAGACGTCGGCCAGCCCGGCCACCGCGTTGAACTGGTCATAGGTCAGATGCGGCAGGAATACGCAATGGTCGGCCATGGACAGGCCGTGGCGCGCGAAGGCGCCGGCCAGCCGCTCCTGAAAGACCCGGTTGACCGATTCGCCCTTGGAATAGCGGATGAAGGCGAACTGGGCGCCCGGCACCCGACGGGCGATAAGGGGGAAGACATCGTCGTATTTCGGCAGGTATTTGAAGAGGGACTGGCACGACCAGTACATCACCGCGTCTGGCCGGATGCCGATATCCTGGCGGCCGAGTTGCACGGGTTTCGGGGTGATGGGTTTGTAGCTGACCGCCATGTTGGGCAGGCGGACCAACGTTTCGGTGTAGTGGTCCTGGCCGTCCATCGGCTCCATCAGATCGCTGGTCAGGTGATGGTCGAAGGTCGGCATGCCGGTGGTTTCCGGATGCCCGCCGAAAGCGATCTGGATGGGTGCCAGCCACAGGGCCGCCAGTTTCACCGCCATCGGGTCCATACCGATTTCGGGCACGATCAGCGCGTGCAGCCGGTCCTCGCGGATGCGGTGGCACCACTCCTCGACCGACAGGGACGGACCCTGGACGAAGCGGGCCGACCAGCGTTCGGCTTCGTCGGTATGTTCGTCGCGACCGTGGTCGGTGTAGTAGCTGAACAGCTCGAACTGGGAGCGGTCGAAGTGCTCCATCCAGCCGCGCAGGGGTATCTTCCAGATCGAATGGTGCTGGAAGTAGCCGGACAGGATACCGAGGCGCAGCTTTTCCCCGGCGGCTCTCGGCGGCATGGGCGGGCGCCGGCTCCACTGGGGGTAGCGCGCCGCCATGATGCGGCAGATCACGGTACCGTAAAGGCGCTGCAAGTCCCGGTCGTTGCGGCCTTGATAGGCGAGATAGTAGGGTTGGATCAGTCCGACGGCGTCACTGGCCGCCGCCACCGCCTCCGGCGTGTCGAGCCGGAGGCGGGCGGCCAAATCCTCCAGGTCGGCCCGGTAGGCGGCGCGGCAGCGGTCGATCTCGGCGTCATCGCGATAAATGATGGGCAGGTGCCCGATGCACAGCGAGAGGCGTGCCGGAAAGAAACCCGGCCGCACGGACAACACATGCGTGAAAGCGGCGCGCGCCTCCTCGATCCGGCCCTCTTCGTTGAGGCAGACCCCGAGGTTGTAGGCGGCCTCGACGTTGTTGGGGTCAAGGCTCAAACCCTTGTTCAAGACGGCGATGGCCTCGGGGATGCGGCCCAGGGTCTTCAGCGCGTCGCCCAGGTTGCCATAGGGTGGGGCACTGTCGGGGGCGAGGTCGATCGCCTTGCGGTAGGCGGCGGCGGACTCTTCCAACCGGCCGGCGTGGCGCAGCGCGATGCCCAGGTTGTACCACGCGTCCGGCAGGCCGGGGTTGGTCAGGAGCGCGGTCTGATAGAGCGGAATGGCCTCGGTGATGCGGCCGGTCTGGCGCAGGATGATGGCCAGATTGGTGTTCGACGGCGGGTGCTGGGGGGCAGCCTGGAGGACCCGCCGGTAAAGCGGCTCCGCCTCGGCGAGACGGCCGGCGCGATGGTGCTCAAGAGCCCGTTCGAAGACCTGCGCCGGCGTTATGCCGGCGTCGGGCTTCCGCTGTAGCTTCTCCTGGGCCTTGCGCAGTTTCCGGTTCATGGATGGGCCTCACCGTTCGAGAGAGGCCCGGAGAATAACGAAAACCCGAAGGGTTGCCACCCCGGGGACAGCGCTTAGCTGCACCTAGCTGTCTTTGGGCTGGACATCCATCGCCGGCTGGATCGCCGGGGGCATCGGGTCGGTGCCGGGAGTGGCAGTGGAGGGGGAGGCGTGGTGTTGGCCTGCCTTGACTTCCTGATGGACCGTCCGGGTGATGGACATCAGCTCGTCGTGGTTCATCTGGCCGATCAGAGCATAGGCCAGCGAGCCTTCCACCCAGTAGACCATCGACACGTCGCCACGCTGGGCATAGCTGAACGCTTGTTCCTGGCCGCCCTGGGGCGATCCCACGAACAGGGTCAGTCGGCGGTGGTCGTCGTTTTCATACATGTATTGCGCGCCGGCCCCCCCGCCCGGGGCCGGCAACGACCGGCCACCGATGAGGTGATAGCCGAACCCGGACAAATCGGGGCCGAACACCGTCCGCCCCAGTTTTTCCGACAGCCAGGAATCGAGCGCCTCGCGGTTATCCGCTCCCATCTCGACGGCGAAGCGGTTCTCCGACGTGTAGAAGGTATGGGCTTGCGCCGCCTCCTCGGCAAAGGTTTGGATGAAGGAGGGGCGGGTCACCGGCACCGGCTGCCGGGGCGACACGGCCTCGTTCCCGACAAAGCCGCCGACGGCCCCGGCCACCAGGAGAGCCACGCCGGCGGCCATCCGCCAAACCGGCTGGTTGAGCCAGCCGCGCCAGCCGCGCCGACGAGCCGCCAGTCGTTGGTTCAGCTGCTCGGCAAGGGCTCGCACCGCTTCCGAGGGGGCTTCGGCCAGCATGGGGTCGAACAGTTCGTGCAGGAGTTCGGCCTGGGCGCGATAGGCGTCCACGCGTTGGGCGGCCTCCTCGTTGCGGGCCAGCCATGCCTCGATCTCGATGCGCCGCGCGGCGGGCAGGTGCCCATCCACGTAGGCATGCAATTCCTCATCCTGTACAGGCAGGACAGCCATGGCACCACCCATAGAGCGATCCGTCACTTCACACGGCGGAGATGCGCTCCGCCCCCCTCGGCACCCAGCTTGACGCGAACCGCCTCGCGAGCGCGACTCAGCCGCGACATCACGGTACCGATGGGAATCCCCAAAGCTTCGGCGACCTCGTCGTACTTCAGCCCTTCGAGCGCCACCAGGAGCAGGACCTGGCGTTGCTCTTCGGGCAATTCATCGAGCGCGCGCGACATCTGGCGCAGCTCGACACGCGATTCCTGTCGGGGCGGGCTGACCAGCCGCTGCTCGACATCCTCGACCGGCACCTCGACCGGGCGGGAAACCTTCTGCCGGATCTGGTTGACGTGAACGTTATGCATGATGGTGAAAAGCCATGCCCGCAGATTCGTTCCCGGCTTGAACTGGTCCGCGCGCGACAGCGCCCGTGCCAGGGATTCCTGCACCAAATCCTCCGCCTCGCTCGGATCACCCCGCAGAAGTGAGCGGGCGTAACGCCGAAGCGACGCGATATGGACTCCCAGCTCGATACCGAAATTGGTCACGGCGCGCTTGCCCCGACTGTGGCGAAACAGGGCGCACCACGGCCAGACCCGGTCGGTTCAGAACCGGAAGTCCGAAGCTCACCCTTATGAACGGAGGCTTGCAGCGGTTTATTCCTCATTGCGAGCATTTTTTTGGCGGAACGATGGCAGGATCAGGGCGACGCCACCGGAACGAGGTAGTTGAGTGCCAATCGCCCGCCATCGGCATAGAGGGTCTGGCCGGTGATGTAGGACGCCTCGCCGGACGCCAGGAAGACGGCGATGCGCGCGATTTCGTCCGGGTCGCCCGGTCGGCCGAGCGGCGTGCGCGACAAAATCATATGGCGCGCGGCCTCGTCGGTCATCACCGTCTTCAGCATGTCCGTGAGGATCGAGCCGGGGCCGATGCCGTTGACCCGGATACCGTGCGGCGCCAGCGACAGGGCCATCACCTTGGTCAACTGGTTCAGGCCGCCCTTCGAGACCACGTAGGGTATCTGGTTGGGGATGGCCATCACGCCATTGACCGACGACATGTTGATAATGGCGCCGCCGCGCTTGGCTGCCACCATCTGCCGGGCGACGGCTTGGCCCACCAGGAAGGCGCCCTTCAGGTTGACGCGCAGGACGCGGTCGAAGTCTGCCTCATCGAGGTCGAGGAAGTCGGCCTTGTGGATAATTCCGGCGTTGTTGACCAGGGCGTCGACGCCGCCGAAAGCCTGGACGGCCGCTTCGGCCAGCGCTTCGGCCTGGGCCTTGTCGCCGACGTCGCAGACGACGAACCGGGTTTGGGCGCCCGTGTCCTGGTTGATGGCCTCGGCGGTGGCCTGTCCCTTGGCGGGATCGACGTCGGCCAGCACCACGCTCGCTCCTTCGCGGGCGAACGCGTGGGCACAGGCCCGCCCGATCCCCTGGGCGGCGCCGGTGACGATGACGACCTTGTCCTTGAGGCGCATGGCGGGACGATCCCCCTGACGGCGTTGCGGCTCCCCGATCCTGGGGTCAACACGCCAAGATGGCAAGTCCGAGGGGGATGGAAAGGGGGAAAGAAGGCGAGGGGGCGGTGATTCCCCCTCGCGAGCCGTGGAGGCTCAGGCGCTCCGGGCGTAGCCCAGGGTCTTCAGCGCTTCGGCGATCTCCGGCAGAATGGCCGGATCGTCGATGGTCGCCGGGGCCTTGTACTCCTGGCTGTCGGCGATCTTCTGCATGGTGCCGCGCAGGATCTTGCCCGAGCGGGTCTTGGGCAGGCGTTCGACAACCACGGCCTGCTTGAAGAACGCCACCGGGCCGATCTGGTCGCGGACCATCTGGACCACTTCCTTGACGATGTCCTCTTCGGACTTCGTCACGCCGGCCTTGAGCACCAGGAAGCCCAGCGGCACCTGACCCTTCAGGTCGTCGGCGACACCGATGACGGCGCACTCGGCGACGTCCTTGTGCGACGACAGCACCTCTTCCATGGCGCCGGTCGACAGGCGGTGGCCGGCGACGTTGATGATGTCGTCGGTGCGGCTCATGATGTAGACGTAACCGTCGTCATCGATGAAGCCGGCGTCGCCCGTCTGGTAGTAACCGGGATAATCCGCCAGATAGGACTTCACATGGCGGTCCTGGGCGTTCCACAGCGTCGGGAAGGTGCCCGGAGGCAGCGGCAGCTTGACGCAGATGGCGCCGATGTCGCCGCGCTTGACCGGCTTGCACTCGCTGTCGAGCACCTGCACGTCCCAGCCCGGCATCGGGCGGGTGGCCGAACCGTACTTGATCGGGAACAGCTCGACGCCCAGCGGGTTGCCGGAAATGGCCCAGCCGGTTTCCGTCTGCCACCAGTGATCGATCACCGGCATCTTCAGGTTGTCTTCGGCCCAATGCAGAGTGTCCGGGTCCGACCGTTCGCCGGCCAGGAACAGGGCGCGCAACGACGAGATGTCGTACTTCTTCAGCTGTTCGGCGTTGGGGTCCTCGCGCTTGATGGCGCGGAAAGCCGTTGGCGCGGTGAAGAAGGTGGATACCTTGTGCTGGCTGATGACGCGCCAGAAGGCGCCGGCGTCCGGCGTGCCGACCGGCTTGCCCTCGTACACGATGGTGGTGGCGCCGAACAGCAGCGGGCCGTAGACGATGTAGGAGTGGCCGACCACCCAACCCACGTCCGACGCCGCCCAGTACACCTCGCCGGGCTTGTGGTTGTAGATGTTCTTCATCGTCCAGGTCAGCGCCACGGCGTGGCCGCCGTTGTCGCGGACGATGCCCTTGGGCTGCCCCGTCGTGCCGGAGGTGTAGAGGATGTAGAGCGGGTCGGTCGCCTCGACCGGCACGCACTCGGCCGGTTCGGCGGACGCTGCGGCCTCGGCCCAGTCGACGTCGCGGCCGGGGATCAGTTCGGCCTTCTCCTGCGGGCGCTGCAGAAGAACGACCTTCTCGACCTTGTGCTCCGCCTGCTCGATGGCCGCGTCCAGCATCGGCTTGTACTTGATGACGCGGCTGCCCTCGATGCCGCAGGACGCGGTCACGATGGCCTTGGGCGTCGCGTCGTTGATGCGGGTGGCCAGCTCGTGCGGCGCGAAGCCGCCGAACACCACCGAGTGGACGGCGCCCAGCCGCGCGCAGGCCAGCATGGCGACCAGCGCTTGCGGCACCATCGGCATGTAGACGATGACGCGGTCACCCTTGGCCACGCCCTGCGAACGCAGCACGCCGGCGAAGCGGGAAACCTGATCGAGAAGCTCGGCGTAGGTGATCGTCTGCAGCGTGTTGGTGACGGGGCTGTCATAGATGATAGCCGCCTGGTCGCCCCGGCCGCCTTCGACGTGGCGGTCGACCGCGTTGTAGCAGGTGTTCAGGACGCCGCCACGGAACCAGCGATAGAAGGGCGGGTTGCTGTCGTCCAGCACCTTGTCCCACTTCTTGATCCAGGTGATCTCGTTGGCCGCTTCCCCCCAGAAGCTCTCCGGATCGGAGAGCGAACGGTTATAGATTTCTTCGTAACGGCTGGTCATCAAACTGCCTCTGCGGGTTTGTTTGTGTCGGGCGCCTGCTTCCTCCGGCGGCGGGAACAGCCCGCCGCGAACGCGCGGAGTTTGGGCAAAGTGCGGTCGGAATGCAAATGGGTTTCGTGCCTGTTGCGTAATTTCACCGCCCCGTGCCGGATGAAATGTTGTGAATGCTTCCACTTTGAGCCGACGATACGGCAATGAAATTCCATCTATGGTCTTTTGTCCTAATGGATCATCCGATGTTGATAGGAAAGCTTGCATCTGCGAAAAGTTGTGTTCGTGAGGCGAATTATCTGGGTTGCATCTGCTTTATTGCCGAATGGAATGAAAAAACTGCATGGTTGCGTCGCGTTTTTGGTCTGATATGGCCGTTTGGACTTCAATGTCCCCCTTCCACCGCTAGTCGTCTTCTGGCAGGTTTTTCGCCGCAACGGCGGGTGCCCAAGACCCGCCCGTGACGCCCATGGGAAGGACGCGATGAGCAATCCTGAGCACAATCCGTACGAGATCGATCTGGACAAGAACGCCGCCAATCACGTCCCGCTGTCGCCGCTGTCGTTCATCCGGCGCACCGCGGCGGTCTATCCGCACCGTACGGCCGTGGTCCACGGCTCGCTGAGGCGCACCTGGGCCGAAACCTACGAGCGGTGTGTGCGGTTGGCCTCGGCGCTGGCCAGGCGGGGCATTGGCCAGGGCGACACCGTCGCGGTGATGGCGCCCAACATTCCCGAGACGTTCGAAGCCCACTTCGGCGTGCCGATGTGCGGCGCGGTGCTGAACGCGCTGAATATCCGTCTGGATGCCGAGGCCATCGCCTTCATCCTGGAGCACGGCGAGGCCAAGGTCCTCATCACCGACCGCGAGTTCTCCCAGACCATTCGTCGCGCCGTCGGCATGATGGCCCGCAAGCCCATCGTCATCGATATCGACGATCCCCAGTACGGCGGCGGCGATCTCCTGGGCGAAACCACCTATGAGGCGTTCCTGGCCACCGGCGACGCCGACCACGACTGGCAGCTTCCCGCGGATGAGTGGCAGGCCATCGCGCTCAACTACACCTCCGGCACCACCGGCAATCCCAAGGGCGTGGTTTACCACCACCGCGGCGCCTACCTGAACGCCATGGGCAACGTGGTGACCTGGGCCATGCCGCACCATCCGGTGTACCTGTGGACCCTGCCGATGTTCCACTGCAACGGCTGGTGCTTCCCCTGGACCGTCACCGCCATGGCCGGCACCCACGTTTGCCTGCGCCACATCTCCGCCAAGACGATGTACGACGCCATGGCCGATCACGGCGTCACCCACCTGTGCGGTGCCCCCATCATCATGGGTCTGCTGTGCAACGCGCCCGAGGACCAGCGGCGCGAACTGCCCAAGGGTATCAGGATGATGACCGCCGGCGCCGCCCCGCCCGCCGCGGTGATCGAGAAAATGGAGCGGATGGGCTTCGACATCACCCATGTCTACGGTCTGACCGAGGTCTACGGTCCGGTTACCTTGTGCGCGTGGCACGAGATGTGGAACGACCTGCCGCTGGAAACCCGTGCCACCTACAAGGCGCGCCAGGGTGTCAACTACGTCACGCTGGAAGGCGTGATGGTGGCCGATCCGCGCACCCTGGAGCCGGTGCCGTGCGACGGCCAGACCATGGGCGAGGTCTTCATGCGCGGCAACACCGTGATGAAGGGCTATCTGAAGAACCCGCACGCCACCGAGGAGGCCTTTGTGGGCGGCTGGTTCCACACCGGCGACCTGGGCGTGGTTCACGGGAACGGCTACCTGGAATTGAAGGACCGTTCGAAGGACATCATCATCTCCGGCGGCGAGAACATCTCGACCATCGAGGTCGAGGCGGTACTCTATCGTCACCCGGCGGTGCTGGAGGCGGCCGTGGTGGCGCGGCCCGACGAGAGGTGGGGTGAGACGCCCTGCGCCTTCGTCACTCTGCGCGACGGCCAAACCGCGACCGAGCGGGAAATCATCCAGTTCTGCCGCGACCATCTCGCCCATTTCAAGGCGCCGAGGACGGTGCTGTTCGGAGCCTTGCCGAAGACTTCCACCGGCAAGATCCAAAAATTTGTCCTGCGCGATCAAGCCAAGGCTTTGAACGAAAAAAACGTCTAAGGGGTTAATACAAAAGACACGGTGCTTTAAATCGTACTGCTGGTGCAATTCCTTCAGCGATATGAGAAAGGGTGGGGCGTCATCGGTTTCCATCCTTTTCTTTTGGGCTCTTGCCGACACCTTCGACGGTGCCGCCTTCCGGCTACTCCGCCATAGTTCAACGTATACAAGAACTCTCCCCTATCTTTCGTGGTGGCGGCCGCGTGTGGCGACCGTCATCTCGGGAAAAGGGGAACGGTTCTCATGAAGACCTTGTCTCTTGCCGTCGGCGTCCTGGCGCTCGGGCTGGGGCTGGCGGGTCCGGCGACGGCCGCGGTTCAGCCCGATACCGGCATCGCGACCAAAGGTTGCGGCGAGATGCGCGCGGCCATCCTGGGTAGCGTCATCGACGATCTGCGCAGCGACTACAACCGCGCCGCCGCCATGATTCT
>DASPMK010000196.1:0-7681 GCA_035627075.1 Azospirillaceae bacterium | reverse complement strand
CGCCGCCGTCATGACCGTGCGCCTGGTCACCTACCTCGATGCCGAGTTCCTGGGCGCGCTGCACGCCGCCTGTTTTCCCGACGACGTCTGGGATGGCGCCGCCATGGCGGCGCTGCTCGCCACTCCCGGCACCTGGGGGTTGATCGCCGCCGATGGCACTTGCTCCCCGCCGGAGCCGGCTGGCCTGATCCTGTGCCGCTCGATGGTGGACGAGGCCGAGATACTCACCTTCGGCGTGCGCCTGATGGCGCGGCGGCGCGGTGTGGGCCGCGTCTTACTTAACGCCGCCCTGCGGCACGCGCAGGCCCAAGGGGTTGCCCAGGTTTTTCTGGAAGTGGCCGAAGACAACCTGCCGGCGCGCTCCCTTTACGCCGATTCCGGTTTCGCCCAAGTGGGCCGACGCTCAGGCTACTACCAAAAGGCGCACGCGCCGGCGCTGGACGCCCTGGTCCTGATGAAAGATTTGTTAGCAAACGAGTATTAATTTTTTCGCACACGCAACCGGTGTATGCCCCCCGGATCAGCGGGGCTCTCCGCCACCACGTAAAGCACGTCGTGTCCTTGCTCGACAAGGGATCGAGGCACGTTTTCCAAGGGCTCGCCGGCATTCAGCCGAACTTCCAACACCTGCCCCGGCACCAACCTCTCCAGACAAAGCTTCGTCCTGACAAACGTTAACGGACAAACCTGAGCGGTGATGTCCAGGAAGTAATCCGGCGATCTTTCATCGCTCATATTCTGCTCTTCCGACATCGGTTTCGACATTGCGCGACCTTTAAAAAATCTTTATAACGAACCCGCATTGCCGTTTTGGAGCAAAGATAACATGACCGCCGGTTCGCCCGCCAACGAACTGTTGTCTCTGGCCACGGATATCGTGGCCGCCCATGTCTCGAACAATACAGTGGCTTTGTCGGATCTGCCCAACCTCATTGAGCAGGTTTACAAGACTCTTGCCAACGTGGGTATTGAGCAGCCCCCCATGCCGGAACGTCCCGTCCCGGTCGTGAGTGTCAAGAAGTCGGTCACGCCCGACTACATCGTCTGCCTGGAAGACGGTAAAAAGTTGAAAATGCTCAAGCGGCACCTCAAGACAGCCTACAACATGTCGCCCGAGGAGTACCGGGAGCGTTGGGGCTTGGCGGCCGACTACCCGATGGTGGCCCCCAATTACGCCAAGCAGCGCAGCAAGCTGGCCAAGGATATCGGCCTCGGCACGCGCGCGCGACGCGGTGTCGACTGATTCGGCGTACTTTCGGGCACGGGATTTCCAGGCGCCGTTTTGCATCGGCGGGGATGGCGCCTTTTATCTCCCGCCGACGTCGTATGCCTTCATAATTCCAGCACCGCGCGGGCAACAAGGCGGTAAACAAAACGAGCCGGCCTCTCCGTTCGCAACGATGCGGTTGACCGGGGACCGCCGCTTTGTGGTATCGGTGTCATTGCGTGGCGGCCGGAGAAACCGTCCCTAGGCGCCGTCATCCGTGAGCAGCGCCGGGAATGGCCACCGCAAAGCGCGAAGGCGAAACATCATCCCGAACGAAAGCATGGCTGACACGACCACCGCCCCGCTCGGCCAAGCCGAATTGCGCATGGGCAACCTGGAAGTCCGGCTGGCCGAGACCGCGCAAGAGGTCGATGCCGCCCAGGCCCTGCGCTATCGGGTTTTCTACGAGGAAATGGCCGCCCGCCCATCGCCGGACATGGCGGCCCGCCAGCGCGATTTCGACGCCTATGACGCGGTGTGCGACCACCTGCTGGTGATCGACCACGACCGCGGCAAGGGCGCGGAGGCGGTCGTCGGCACTTATCGCCTGATCCGCCGGCACGCCGCCGCCAAGGCCGGTCGCTTCTACTCCTCGGACGAGTACGATATTTCCAAGCTGGCCGCCCTTCCGGGCGAGATCTTGGAGCTGGGCCGCTCCTGCGTCGATGCCGGTTATCGCACCCGCGGTTCCATGCAGCTGTTGTGGAAGGGCATTGCCGCCTACGTCTTCCAGCGCGATATCGCGCTGATGTTCGGCTGCGCCAGCCTGCCCGGCACCGACCCCGCCACCCTGGCCCTGCCGCTGTCGTACCTCTACCACAACCATCTGGCGCCCGAAGCGCTGCGCCCCGTGGCCCTGCCCGAGCGCCACGTCCACATGGGCCTGCTGCCGGCCGGAGAGGTCAACCTCAAGCAGGCGCTGGGCGTCCTGCCGCCGCTGATCAAGGGGTATCTCCGGCTCGGCGGCTTCGTCGGCGACGGAGCGGTGATCGACCATCAGTTCAACACCACCGACGTGTGCGTCGTGGTCAAGACCGATCTGGTGACGGACAAGTACTTCCGCCACTACGAGCGCTTGAGCCGCGACCCTTCCGGCACCTGATCATGAACGAGGGCGCCGCCATGGGTTCGCCGATCCTGGGGTCCTGCCGCCTCCTGGTCTACCTGCTGTGGACGGTCCTGCTGATCCCGGCGCAGTATCTGGCGGTGGCGTTGCGGCACCCCCTGAGAAAGCGCATCCCGCCGTTCTACCACCGCGTCTGCGCCCGCATCCTGGGCTTCCGGGTCGAGGCGGTGGGGCAGCCCGCCGACGCCCCGACGCTGTTCATCTCCAACCACTCCTCCTATCTCGACATCACCATCCTGGGCTCGCTCGCCCCCGTCTCCTTCGTCGCCAAGAGCGAGGTGGCGGGCTGGCCCTTCTTCGGCCTGCTCGCCAAGCTCCAGGAGACGGTGTTCATCGAGCGGACCAAGCGCGCCGGCACCGCCCGGCAGGCCGACGACATCAAGGGGCGGCTGGAGGCCGGCGACAGCCTCATCCTGTTCCCCGAGGGCACCTCGTCGGATGGCAACCGCGTGCTGCCGTTCAAGACCGCCCTGTTCGCGGTGGCCAACACCCGTGTCGACGGCCGCCCGCTGACCGTCCAGCCGGTCAGCGTCACCGCCACCCATCTCGACGGCATCCCGCTGGGCCACGGCATGCGTACGCTCTACTCCTGGTTCGGCGACATGGATCTGGTGCCGCACCTGTGGCAGGTGTTCACGCTGGGCACGATGACGGTGGTGGTGGAGTTCCACCCGCCGGTCACCGTCGACTCCTTCGCCGGCTCGCGCAAGGCGTTGGCCGACCATTGCCAAGCCCGGGTGGCGGCGGGCGTATCGCGGGCCGTGACCGGCCGCCGGCCGGAAGCCGTGGCGCCCCCCTCCCCCAGCCCGGTTCCGGTTCCCGCTCCCGCGTCATGAGCCGCCGCATCGCCACCGCCGTCGGCTTCCTGATCGGCGCGCTGGCGGTGGGGCTGGCGCAGTTCCACGCCGGCCGCCCCCAGCCGATCCCCGAACCACCGGCGGAGCGGCTGGAATGCATGTCCTACGCCCACCCCGACCCACCGTTCAGCTTGTGGGAGCCACCGCCGGTCCCGCCGTCGGTGGTGGAGGATGAGTTGGCGGTGCTGTCGCGCACCGCCGGCTGCGTGCGCCTTTATTCGTCGATGGATGGCGACAAGCTGCTGCCGGTGGCCCGCCGCCTGGGCCTGAAGGTGATCCTGGGCGCGTGGCTGGCGCAAAACGAGGCGAGGAACCGCGCCGAGATCGACAAGGCCATCGAACTCGCCAACGCCTATCCCGACACCGTGCGCACCCTGGTGATCGGCAGCGAAACCCTGCTGCGCCGGGAGATGAGCGCCGGAGCCCTGAAATCCCTGGTCGAAGAGGTCGGCGCACGCACCCAGGTGCCGGTGACCACCGCCGAAATCTGGTCGTTCTGGCTGCGCCATGCCGAGATGGCCGAGGCGGTGGACGTGGTCACCATCCACGTCCTGCCCTACTGGGACATGAAGGTCCCCACCGTCGAGGATGCGTTGGCCGAGGCCGAGCGCATGGTGGCCGAAGTCGCCGCCCGCTTTCCGGACAAGCCCATCCTGATCGGCGAGGTCGGCTGGCCCTCGATCGGCCGCGCCCGCGCGGCGGCGGCCCCCGGCATCCGCGAGCAGGCGCGCTTCGTGCGCGGCTTCGCCGCAACGGCCGCTCGCCACGGCTGGGCCTACAACGTCATCGAAGCCTTCGACCAGCCGTGGAAGCGGCGCTACGAGGGCACGGTGGGCGGCGCCTGGGGCCTGCTGGCGCCGGACGGCACGCCGAAATTCGCGCTGACCGGCCCGGTCAGCGCCCATCCCGTCTGGGCCTCCCACACCGCCGGGGCGTTGGCCCTGGCCGCCCTCGTTCTCGGAGTATCCCGCCGCCGCCTCAAGTGGAGCCTGACCACACCGCGCGCTGCCCTGTCGGCCGCCGCCGCCCCGGTCCTGGCCGCGCTGATGGTGGAGCAGGCCGCCTTCAGCCTCGATACCGTTGCCCGCGCCCATGAAATGGCCTTGGCGCTGCTGGCGCTGGGCGCCTCGGCGGCGCTGGGCTGGCTGACGCTGAAGGCCCTGTCGGTCGGCCAGCGCCGGGCCGCGCTCGCCACCGGCGCCGCGCTGTCGGCGCTGGCCCGCCCGATCCGCAGCCTGCGTGATCCGGCGACCGCGCCGGGGTGGCTGCTGGCCGCCGTGCGCATCGCCGCGGCGGCCGAGGCACTGGCCCTGGTGCTCGACCCGCGCTACCGCGATTTCGCCGCGCCGATTTTCCTGCTGCCGGCGCTCGCCATCCCGTTGGCCGCCCGTACCCATTCCGGCCGGGAGGACCACGCCCTGGGCTTGATGATCGCCGCCCTGGGGCTGGCCGCCCTGGGGCTGGAGGATGGGGGCAATGCCCAGGCTTGGGCCTGGGCCGCCGTCACCGCGCTGCTGGCGCTACCCCTTATGCTGCCGCACCAGAGCCAACAGGCCAAGAACGCCGGCCGGGCCGGCGAACAGCGCATTGCCGAAGGCCACCGCGACCACGCCGGCCAAAAGCCCGGCCAGCGCCAGACTCCCGAGCCGGCGGGCGTAACCTGACACCGCCGCCGCCAGCGCGGCCAGTTCCAGCGCCGGACTGCGGCCCACTGTCTCGACAACGACGCGAACGCCGCACCACCACGGCGGCGCCGCCTCCAGGCACAAGGGCGCCAGTTGCTCGCTCTCCACGAAATCGGCCCTGAGCCACGCCGCCAACAGCCCGGCGAGCGCCGCCGCGACGACGGCGGGAAGGAGGGGGCGCAAGGATTGGGTCATGGGGGAACGCCTCGCACGCTTCGGGGGTGCTCCGTTCCCTAATGGTACGGTAGCAGGCCGTCAACGCCGAAGGACAAGACCGGGCGATCGCCCTGGCGATTGACTCCGCCGCTGGCAGACGCAATAGTCCTTCCCATATAAGGCGTTGCCGCGACCGGGGCCGAACGCGACGGAGTGATTCGCCCGCCGCGCCCTGGTCGTTTTGAAGGCGTGAGAGCCTGAAGGTTCAAGGGGTTGACGAAAAAGCTCTTCATCAAGACCTGGGGCTGCCAGATGAACGTCTACGACTCCGCCCGCATGGCGGACGTCCTGGCCCCCCTGGGATATCAGCCGGTCGATGCGCCCGAAGGCGCCGACATGGTCATCCTCAACACCTGCCACATCCGTGAGAAGGCGTCGGAGAAGGTTTTCTCCGAACTCGGCCGCCTGCGCGAATGCAAGGAGGTCCACGAAACCACCGTCGGCAACCGCATGGTGATCGCCGTGGCCGGCTGCGTCGCCCAGGCCGAGGGTGAGGAGATCATGGCCCGCGCACCCTATGTGGACATGGTGTTCGGGCCGCAGACCTATCACCAGCTTCCCGAAATGGTGGGCAAGGCCGCTCGCGCCGCCGGGGTACGCATCCTCAACACCGATTTTCCGGCGGAATCCAAGTTCGACCACCTGCCCGAGGAAACCGGGGCGCAGCAGGGACCCAGCGCCTTCCTGTCGGTGCAGGAGGGCTGCGACAAATTCTGCACCTTCTGCGTCGTCCCCTACACCCGCGGGGCCGAGGCATCGCGCCCCGCCACCCAGATCCTGGCCGAAGCCAAGCGCCTCGTCGCCAACGGCGCGTGCGAGCTCACGCTCTTGGGCCAGAACGTCAACGCCTACCACGGCGAGGCGCCATCGACTGCCGGTTCCAGCGGTTCCACCTGGGGCTTGGCGCGGCTGATCCGCGCGCTGGCCGAGATCGACGGGCTGGAGCGCATCCGCTACACCACCTCACACCCGCGCGACCTCGACGACGCGCTGATCGCCGCCCACGGCGATGTCGCCAAGCTGATGCCCTACCTGCATCTGCCGATCCAGAGCGGCTCCGACCGCATCCTCAATGCCATGAACCGTAAGCATACCGGTGCCGACTACCGCCGCCTGGTGGATCGGTTGCGGGCGGCGCGGCCGGATCTGGCGCTGTCGAGCGACTTCATCGTCGGCTTCCCCGGCGAACGCGACACCGACTTCGAGGATACGCTGAAGCTGGTCGAGGATATCGGCTACGCCCAGGCCTACTCCTTCAAGTACAGCCCCCGCCCCGGCACCCCGGCCGCCGGGCTGACCGATCGCCAAATCCCGGAGGATGTGAAGTCCGAAAGGCTTCAGCGTCTTCACGACCTCCTGAACGTCCAGCAGGTGGCGTTCAACAAGGCTAAGATCGGCACGGTGATGCCGGTGCTGCTCGACCGCCGGGGCAAGCGCGCCGGCCAGTTGGGCGGACGCGGTCCGTGGATGCAGGCGGTCCATGCCGAAGCGCCCGATCGGCTGTTGGGGAAGATCATCCCGGTGCGCATCGAGGCCGCCCTGCCCAACAGTCTGGCCGGTACGGTGGTCATCGACGAACGGCACGACGACACCATCAAGGAGAAGGTCGCTTGACCCAGCCGGTCCCCCAGGACTGCCGGATCGACCTCCAGTTCGACGACAACCGTCTGCTGCCCGTCCTGTACGGCGAGCACGACCGCCACCTTGCGCGTATCGAAAGGCAGCTCGGCATCTCGCTGATCTCGCGCGGCAATGTGCTCACCATCACCGGCCCCAGCGGACCGGCCGGCGCCGCCCGCTCGGCGCTGGAGGCGTTGTGGGAGCGGCTGAAGCGCGGCATGGCGGTAACTACCGCCGAGGTGGACGCGGCGCTCCGCATGGTCACCTCCACCGCCGACGAAGACGCCCGCAACAGCGCGCTGGCTTCCATGAGCCGTCCCGACTTCAACGTGACGCCGTTCAAGACGGCGCGCCGCTCCATCTCGCCGCGTTCCGCCACCCAGGCCCATTACATCAAGGCGTTGCAGGACAGCGACATGGTGTTCGGCCTTGGCCCCGCCGGCACCGGCAAGACCTATCTGGCGGTGGCCCAGGCGGTGTCGATGCTGACCTCGGGTCAGGTGGAGCGCATCATCCTGTCGCGCCCGGCGGTGGAAGCCGGCGAGCGGCTGGGCTTCCTGCCCGGCGACCTGCGCGAGAAGGTGGACCCCTACCTGCGTCCGCTCTACGACGCGCTGTACGACATGCTGCCGGCCGATCAGGTGGTCAAACGCTTAGGGAACGGCGAGATCGAGATCGCGCCGCTGGCCTTCATGCGAGGCCGCACGCTGGCCAACGCCTTCGTCATCCTCGACGAAGGACAGAACACCACGCCCGTGCAGATGAAAATGTTCGTCACCCGCCTCGGCGAGAACAGCCGCATGGTCGTGACCGGCGATCTCTCGCAGATCGATCTGCCGGCCGGCGCGCGTTCCGGCCTGCACGAGGCGCTCGATGCGCTCGATAACGTGCCAGGCATCGGCGTCGTGCG
>DASPMK010000195.1:0-15616 GCA_035627075.1 Azospirillaceae bacterium | reverse complement strand
CGGTGGTCGGCTGGTATCGGTGGTGACGCTGGCGGAGCTGATGCGCTCGGCCAATCTGGCGGCCGGCGCCACCCGCAGCCCGTTTGTCTTCTACACCCTGGCGGCGGCGCTGTACCTCGTGATGACCTCGGTATCGACCATCTTGTTCCAGCGCGCCGAGGCGCGCGCCAATCGCGGCATCCGGCGGGCTTGAGCCATGAACGTCGAGTTGATGTGGCAAAGCCTGCCGAAGCTCCTGAGCGGCCTGCCGCTGACGTTGGAACTGGTGTTCCTGTCGCTGTTCTTCGGCGCCTTCCTGGCGCTGGGCGTGGCGTTGGTGCGGCTGTCGGGCTGGCGGGTCGCGGCGGCCATCGCGGCGGCTTACGTCTTCGTCTTCCGCGGCACGCCGCTTCTGGTGCAGCTTTTCCTGGTCTACTACGGCCTGGGCCAGTTCCCGGGGGTGCGCGACAGTTTCCTGTGGCCGATCCTGCGCGAGCCGTTCTGGTGCGCCATCATCGCCATGACGCTGAACACCGGGGCCTATGCCAGCGAGATCGTCCGGGGCGGCATCCAGTCCGTGCCTCACGGCCAAGTCGAGGCGGCGCGGGCCTGCGGCATGTCGCGCTTCCTGGTGTTCCGCCGCATCGTGCTGCCCCTGGCGATCCGTCAGGCGCTGCCGGCCTATTCCAACGAAGTGGTCTTGATGGTGAAAGCCAGTTCGCTGGCCAGCACGGTGACGCTCTTGGAGATGACCGGGTTGGCCCGCCGCCTGATCGCGCAGACCTTCGCCGTCTACGAGATTTTCATCCTCGCCGGCATCATTTACCTGGCGCTGAACTTCACCCTGACCCGTCTGCTGAAGGCGCTGGAACACGCGCTGGACCCCATGCGCCAGCCGCCGGGAACCCGGTCAGGCGGGAGTTTTTGAAGGGCTTCCTCGGATGGGTTGGCGGATGGATCTGGTTGTGTTGCCGTCCGGAATTCCAGCACCCCGGACAGGAAACCGCCGCCCCCCCGACGCGGCGTCACGGAGCCATCGTCGCCTTGCGCGGCGGTTCCACTCGCGTAGCCAGTTCCTCGGCGATCAACTCGTCGGTCACCGCCGGCCCGGTACCGGCCAGGGCGGCGCGCATCATGGTGTTGACCGCGTCCCCCGGGCGCCTTTCCCACAAGCCGGCGGTAAAGGTATCCCCAAAGGCGCTCTGGTAGCGCTGAAACAACTCGGCATCGATCATCGTTTCCGTTCTCTCCATACCAATTGGGGCGCAACGATTGGCCGCAAGGCTCAAGCGGGGCGCGCGGCCCGCCTTTTCCGGGCGTCGCCCTGACCGGGAAGGCCGCTGCGGACCTCGTCGGCCCAGGGCGGCGGATAGGGGTCGGTTCCGAAGCTCCAGACGGTGCGCACTCCGCCTTCCGGGGAGCGGAGCCGGACGCTGGCCTGGTGCCCATCCTTGCCGGCCTGCTGGGCGGATTGCACGGCGGCGATCAACGCGCCGGTGCGGCCGGCGGGAAACGGGCCGTAAAGCTCCTGTTCGAAGGCGATGAACCAGCCGAATTCGCGTTTGACCACGGTGTAGAGGGCGCGGGCCATATAGGATCTCCTACCGAGGGGCTTCGGCGGTGCCGGGGGGGGGCAGACGGGTGCGGCCATCGCTCGATGCGGTGGCGAGTTGCGCCGGTGTCACGCCGATGACAAGACGCAGGTCGGCACCGTGCAACCGGGCGCCCCACAGGGAGGCGCCCGTCAAGTCCACCTGGGTGAGATCGGTGTCGCTGAGGTCGGCGTGGTCCAGATTGGCGCCATGCAGATCGGCCTGCGCCAGAACCGCCTGCTGGAGCCGGCTTTCCCACAAGGACGCGCCGTTCAGCCGTGCTCCCACCAGCGACGCTTGCGTAAGGTCGGCGTGATCGAGATTGGTACTGCGAAGGTCGCAGCCATTCAGCAGCGCGTGGCGCAGGTCGGCGCGCCAGAACGAGCAACCGCGCAGGTCGGTGCCGCGCAAGTCCGCCTGCCGGCCATGGATGCCTTCGGTCGCCAGCCAGTCACGGTGAGCCACCAGGACGGCGTCGAGTGCCTGCCGGGACAGGGTTTGCCCCCGGCCCCCCGTTTCGGCGGGAACCACCTCGACGGGATTGTCTGGGGTATCGTGCATAAGAACCTTCCATGGACGAAACGTCCGTCGGGTTTGGCCCCGACTTACTTCCGCGAGATGGCGCGCCGGGCGAACTCGGTGAGCACCGCCCCTTCCCGCAATTCCCGGATGGAGGTCGTCGGCGGCCAGGGCAGCGACGGGTGGCCGGTCACCGGAGGTCGACGGCGGGTGACCTCGGTCCAACGCACATATTCGCGCAGGGCATCGGCACCGCTAAGGGGGGTGTGGGTGGCAATCGTCATATAGGCCGGCATCTCGGCGCTCCCAGGCCATCGCCTTGGTCTGCTGATATTACCAGTACCTATCGGCGACGGGTGGGTAGGTGCCAGTTCTGTTCGATTATAAGAAGATAGGGCGAAGAATTGCGCTGGCAAGAAGATGGCGCCGATCTACCTCGAATGGACTTTCGCATGTCTTTATGATATGATGAAGATTCGGCTGGAATGTCAGGCGTCGGCAGGCCGACGAGCGGATCATCACCGACCGGAGCGATGGTTTCCAGAGATCAAGCTTTTCCGAAATCTCTCCCCGGGAACCTTCCCCGCCCCCACCGTGTTCGCCTCCATGATTGTGCAACGCAAGATAAGGTTCGCCATGCCCAACCGCACCAGCCGCCGCCTCTCCGCCGCCACCCGCAACCAGGCCCGGCTGGTCGACGCCGGCCGCCGGATGACCGGCACGGCCCTGGCCGCCCGCGAGATGGCCGCCGCTGCCGGCAAGGTGATCGGTTACCGTACGGCGTTGATGGCCGAGGCCCTGGGCGATCCGGTGGCGATGACCAACCCCGAATTCACCTTGATGGGCAGCGAGAAGGTGGAGGCCGCCACCGAGTCCGCCTTCGCCATGGCCGACGGCATCCGCGCGCTGGCCGACGCCTGGAACCTGTGGATGGCCACCCAGGCCCGCGCCGCCTTCGGAGCCGCCGCCGATCTCGCGGCCTGCCGTACGCCTCTCGACCTCGTGACGCTCCAGCAACGCTATGTCGAGTCCGTGCTGACCGGCTCCATGGCATCGGGCTCCCGTCTGGCGGTTGGTACGGCGCGGCTGATCGACGCCGGCCTCGTCCCCCTCCACCGTACCGCCATGGCCAACGCCCGCCGTCTGGCGGCGGAGCGCAAGTCCGGCTCCTCTTTGTAAGGCTGGCGGCGGCCTCGGGAACGGGCCATACTCCTGGAGTGTTCACTGCCGGCCGATCACTCCATGCCCAACGCTCGTACCGTCCCCGCCGAACCCGCCATCGCCCACCGGGAAGCCATTATCGATACCGGACGGCTGACCCGGGAACTCGACCTCATGGCCGAAAAGTTCGAGGACGAGGGGGCCAATCCCGAAAAGCTGCGGCCGCTGCTGCTGGCCGCCTTGCGCCAGACCCTGGCCGAAGGCCGCGCCGAAATCCGCCGTCGTTTCGAAGTACGCGGGTCGGGCGAGGAATGCGTGCGGGAGAACTGCTGGCTGGCCGACGAGATCGTGCGGGTGCTGGCGGAGTTCGCGGTAACCTGGGTCTATCCCACCGCCAATCCCACCACCGGCGAAACCTTCGACATCGCCGCCACCGGCGGCTATGGCCGGGGCGAGTTGGCGCCGTCGTCGGACATCGATCTGCTGTTCCTCCTGCCATACAAGCGTACGCCCCGCGTCGAGCAGGTGGTGGAGTACATGCTGTACGTCCTGTGGGACCTCGGCGTGAAGGTGGGGCATGCCGTACGTTCGGTGGACGAATGCCTGCGCCAGGCCCAGGGCGACATCACCATCCGTACCGCCATCCTGGAGGGACGCTACCTCTGGGGCAAGGGCACCCTGTCCGCCGAGCTTAAGAAGCGTTTCGACCGCGAGGTGGTGGCCACCACCGGCCCGGCCTTCGTCGAGGCCAAGCTGGAGGAGCGCGATACCCGCCACCGCAAGCTCGGCGACAGCCGTTACCTGCTGGAGCCCAACATCAAGGACGGCAAGGGGGGCCTGCGCGACCTCCAGACCCTGTTCTGGATCGCCAAGTACCTCTACCGCGCCGACACGGTGGGCGATCTGGTGGCCAAGGGCGTGCTGATGCCCGAGGAGGCGCAACGCTTCGCCAAGGCGCAAAACTTCCTGTGGACGGCACGCTGCCATCTCCACTACCTCACCGGCCGCGGCGAGGAGCGCCTGACCTTCGATGTCCAGGGCACCATCGGCGAGCGCATGGGCTATACCGACCACGCCGGCGCCAAGGGCGTGGAACGGTTCATGAAGCACTATTTCCTGGTGGCCAAGGACGTGGGCGACCTGACCCGCATCTTCTGCGCCGCGCTGGAGGCCGAGTCCAAGCGCCTGCCGCGCTTCAACCTGTTGCGCTTCGCGCTGGGCCGCCGCTCCAAGGACATCGACGGCTTCGTGCTCGACGGCGAGCGGCTGAACGTCCGCTACGACCGCCAGTTCCGCGACCATCCGGCCGACCTGATCCGGCTGTTCCATGTCGCCCATGTCAACGACCTGGACATCCACCCGGGGGCGCTCAGGGTCCTGACCCGCTCGCTGGGCGCGCTGGGTGCCAAGATCCGTGACGACGCCGAGGCCAACCGGCTGTTCCTGGACATCCTCACCGGGCCGAAGGACCCGGAAATCACCTTGCGGCGGATGAACGAGGCCGGCGTGCTGAGCCGCTTCCTGCCCGACTTCGGGCGGGTGGTGGCGCAGATGCAGTACGATATGTACCACGTCTATACCGTGGACGAGCACACCCTGTTCGCGCTGGGCATCCTGCACAAGATCGATAGCGGCCAGTTGAAAGAGGAACTGCCGCTGTCGTGCGAAGTGATCGGCAAGATCGCTTCCCGCCGGGCACTTTATGTTTCGGTCCTGCTGCACGACATCGCCAAAGGGCGCGGCGGCGACCACTCCGTGCTGGGCGCCAAGGTGGCGGAAAAGCTGTGTCCGCGCTTAGGATTGACGGCGGAGGAGACGGAAACGGTGGCGTGGTTGGTGCGCCATCACCTCGGCATGTCCTTCACCGCCTTCAAGCGCGACCTGGAGGACGACAAGACGGTCCGGGACTTCGTCGAACTGGTGCAGTCGCCCGAACGGCTGCGCCTGCTCCTGGTCCTGACCGTGGCCGACATCCGTGCCGTCGGCCCCGGGCGATGGAACAACTGGAAGGCCACGCTGCTGCGCGATCTGTACATGCGCGCGGAGGACATGATGGCCGGCGGCCTCAACGCCGAAGGCCGGGAACGCCGCATCGCCGCCGCCCATGGCACGCTCCGCGCCGAACTGCCCGACTGGGACGAGGCGGATTTCGAGCACCATGTGGCGCTGGGCTACCCCGCCTATTGGCTGTCCTTCGATCCCGGCACCCACGCCCACCACGCCCGCCTGATCCGCGAGGCCGAACGGTCGAAGGCGCCGTTGACCGTGGACAGCCGCATCGACCGCCGCCAGGGCATCACCGAGGTCACCATCTACACCGACGACCACCCGGGCCTGTTCTCGCGGCTGGCCGGCGCCTTGTCGATGAGCGGCGCCAACATCGTCGACGCCAAGATTTTCACCATGACCAACGGCATGGCGCTGGACGTCTTCCTGGTCCAGGACGCCGAGGGCGGCCCGTTCGCCGCCGGCGAAAAGCTGGCCAAGCTGTCGGTGATGATCGAGCATACCCTGTCGGGCCAAATCCGGCCGATGCAGGAACTGGCCAAGCGCAAGCCGGTGCTGGGCTCCCGCACACGGGTGTTCAAGGTGCCGCCGCGCGTGCTGATCGACAATCGCGCCTCGACCACCCACACGGTGATCGAGGTCAACGGCCGCGACCGGCCGGGGCTGCTCTACGATGTCACCCGCGCGTTGACGAATTTGTCCTTGCAGATCTCCTCGGCCAAGATCTCCACCTACGGCGAGAAGGTGGTGGACGTCTTTTATGTGAAGGACATCTTCGGCCTGAAGGTAACGCACGACAACAAGCTGGCGCAGATCAAGGAGAAGCTGCTCGATGCCCTGGCCGATCCGGCCGGCGACACCCCGTCCGACAGCGCCAAGGCCCGCCCGGCCAAAAAGCCCAAGGCAGCGGCCGACGCGGTGGATTGAGCGGGTTCTGGTGCTGACAGCGGCGCTGACGCTGCTGGGAGCCTGCGCCCTGTTGGCCCGTATCAACGTCCACGTCGAGGGTGGTGGGCACGGCGTGGACAACTGGGGGATCAGCATCCCGTATTAGGCCACCATGTACGCCGCCCCCTCGCCATAGGCGGCCATCTTCGCCGCCAGCGCCGGGTTGGCATGATCCTGGAAGCCGTGACGCCGCCAGAACCGGGCGGCATCGTACACCGCCACCAGCGCCAGCCGCCGCAAGCCGGTTTCCCGTGCCAGCTCCTTCAGCCGCCCGGTCAGCGCGTCGCCCAGCCCCAGGCCGCGCGCCTCGGGCAGCAGGGCCACGTCATGGATGTGCAGGCAGTCGGCATTGGCCGGCAGCGCCCCCATCACCGTATCGAGCGACGGCGGATACCCCAGCCGCGCCGGGTGGGTGAGGGCATAACCGAGCAGCCGGCCTCTGCCGTCCTCGGCCACGAAGCAGCCCGCCGGGAACAGCTTCAGCCGCTCGGCGAACACGTCGGGGGATTCCGGCAGGTCGGGATGCACCACGTCGGCGACGGCCATCGCGGCGGGCAGGTCCTCCGCCCGCATCGGCCGCCAGAGCGCACAGGGCAAGCGCAACGCCATGCCGAACGACAGCCCGCCGACCCGGTTGGTCACCTCGCTGCCTGCCACGCGGACGAAGCCGGCCTTCTCGTACAGTCGCACCGCCGGGTTGCTGTCGCGCACGTTCAGGCACAGCCCCCGGCAGCGGCCGCGCGCCATCTCCACCAGCGCCGCCAGCAACGCAGCACCAATTCCCTGCCCGCGCCGGTCGGGCAGCACGCCGATGGCGATTTCCGGGGTCATGTCGTTGATGAACACATACGGCCCCTCATCGGGCCGGAACTGCCGTGCCCAGGCCGCCCCCACCGCCGCCCCGTCGATCTCGGCGATCACCCCGAAATCGCCGGAACGCGGCCAGCCGGCCAGATGCCTGGCGACCACCGGCTCGGCCATGGCCGCTTCGGCGGAAGGCTCATGCGCGGCAACGGCCAGGAACGGCCACAACAGGGCCGCGTCGCCGACACGGGCGGGCCGGATGTTCATCTCGCAGGTCCCCTTCAGGATATCGGGAAGAGTCACGCCAGCAGCGCCGCCAGCACGGCGTTCAGCCGCTCGCGGCCATCGCGGGTGGCACGCAGGTGAGTGTCGGTCACCTCGATGAAGCCGCCGTCCACCAACCGCGCCAGCGCCTTGCCGTCCAACGCCCGATCGACGTCCCGCCCCGTCTCCGCCACCAGCCGCGCCCGTGCCACACCGTCGGTCAGCCGCAGCCCCATCATCAAAAGCTCCGACAGCCGCTCGTCCGGGCCGATCTCTTCGGTGCGGGTGCCGCCGAAGCCGTGGCGCGCCACCCGCTCCAACCACATTTCCGGCGCCCGGTGGTTGCGGGTGGCGAGCTTGACGCCGTCCAGCGTCAACCGGCCATGGGCGCCCGGGCCAATGCCGACATAATCGCCATAACGCCAATAGGTGAGGTTGTGGCGGGATTCCTCGCCCGGCCGGGCGTGGTTGGAAATCTCGTAGGCCGGCAGGCCGGCGGCCTCCAGCACCTCTTGCGTCGCCTCATAGAGGGCGGCGGCGGTATCCTCGTCGGGCAACACCAGATCGCCGCGCTCAAACAGCGGGAAGAAGGCGGTGCCCGGCTCGATGGTCAGCTGGTAGACCGACAGATGCCCCACGGCGTAGCCGAGAGCCCGCCGCAGTTCGGCGGTCCAGGCCTCCACCGTCTGGCCGGGACGGGCGTAGATCAGGTCAAAGGAAAAACGGTCGAAGGTGCGCGCGGCGAGCCCGATGGCCTCCACCGCCTCCCCGGCGCTGTGCTGACGGCCCAGCATCGTCAAAGACGGCGCGTCCAGCGCCTGGATACCCAGCGACGCCCGGTTGACCCCGGCGGCGCGGAAACTCTGAAAGCGCCCGGCCTCGGTGGAGGTCGGGTTGGCTTCCAGGGTGATTTCCACATCCGGCGCGGTGGCCCAGCGCTGCGCCACCCGGTCGATGACGGCGGCCACGGTGGCCGGTTCCATCAACGACGGGGTGCCGCCGCCGAAGAACACCGAGGTGACGGTACGCCCGGGCGTCCGGTCGGCGTAATGATCCAACTCGCGCAGCAGCGCCTCACGCCATTGCGCGTGATCGACCCGTTCGCGCACATGGCTGTTGAAATCGCAATAGGGGCACTTCGCCTTGCAGAAGGGCCAGTGGATATAGATCCCGAAGCCGGACATGGATTCAACAACCTATGAGGGCCGGCGGTACATGGGGTTATGCCGGCAGGGATTCGAAAATCTGGCGAATGGCCGCCCGAATTTCGGGCGCTACCTTGTTGACCTCCGCCTTTTGGAAAAGCGTTGCAAAACCAGCTGTCGCAGCTTTCGCGCGCAAAAAATTGCTGCTTCCCCACACCGCGCGCGCCCGCCCCGCGCGCGCGCCCCCCGGATATCGCGGGAGACGCTGAACCAGAAGATCGTGTCTTTCGACTGGCCCAAGGCTTGGCGACGCGAGAACGTCATAGAGCCGACCTTGCCGCTCGGCGACGCCGAACGCTCCGCTCATCCGATGATCGGGCGGCTCACGAGCGCGGGATCGGCCATCATCCCAGCCTCGCAGCGTCCGGCATCCCGGACCGCCTCCTGGAACAGGCGGTTCACCCTCTGGCTGCCCTCGTCCGAATTCAGGAAGGCGGACAGACAGTCGCCAGCCTCATCCGCAATATTGGTCGCAATGGCGGAAAAAAAATCATCGACCATTACTGAACCCTTCCGCTGCCGTCACGTCGAGGACGGTCCCCAAGGCTGGTTGACAGGTCCTTGCCATCCTAGGGTGGGATCTAGGACCTTTTTCAGAAAAAGGGGCGCATTCAGGGCACGAAGGTATCGAGTCCCGCCTTTTCCCTCAAGGGAAAACACCCGATTCTCAGCGCCCTGTTACCACATCGACGAGGTAATTTTCCCTACCTGAAGCATCGCTCCACAAGCTGCCGGAAGGCATCGGCGCGGTGGCTGATGGCGTGTTTGGCGTCCGGCTCCATCTCCCCGAAGGTCTGGGTCTGGCCGTTGGCCAGGAACATGGGGTCGTAGCCGAAGCCTTTCGAGCCCCGGGATGGCCAAACCAGCCGGCCGTGAACATAGCCCTCCACCGTCTCGCAATGCCCGTCGGGCCAAGCGAGCGTCAGGGCGCAGACGAAGTGGGCCGACCGATCGTCCTTATCCCGCAACAGGTCGTTCACCTTGCCCATGGCGAGCACGAAATCCTTGTCCGGCCCGGCCCAGCGGGCGGAGTAGATACCGGGCGCCCCGTCCAGCGCGGTGACGGCCAGCCCGGAATCGTCAGCCAGCGCCACCTGCCCCGACGCCCTGGCCGCCGCCAGCGCCTTCAGTTCGGCGTTGGCGCGGAATGTGGTGCCGGTTTCCTCCGGCTCGGCCAAGCCCAGGTCGCCGGCCGAGCGGAAATCCTGGCACCACGAACCCAACAGGTCGGCAATCTCGCGGACCTTGCCCTTGTTGTGGCTGGCGATGACCAGGGCACCGCCGGTGAACTTGCGCGATTCGGTCATGCGCTTGCCTTCGCCAGGGCCGCCTTCTGCATCGTGCTCAACTCGCCGATGCCCTTGCGGGCCAACCGCAGCAGCTCAAGGAACTGTTCCTCGGCGAAGGGCTTGTCCTCGGCCGTGCCCTGGATTTCGACGATGCCGCCGAGCCCGGTCAGCACGAAGTTGGAGTCGGCCTGGGCCGAGGAGTCCTCGGCGTAGTCGAGATCGAGCACCGGCGTGCCTTGATAAATGCCGCAGGATACCGCCGCCACCGAGTCGATCAGCGGCATGGACTTGATGGCGCCCAGGCTCGACAGATGCTGGAAGGCCTGATACAGCGCGACATAGCCGCCGGTAATGGCGGCGGTGCGGGTGCCGCCGTCGGCCTGGAGCACGTCGCAGTCGACCTTGATCTGCATCTCGCCCATGGCCTTGCGGTCGACCACGGCGCGCAGCGCGCGGCCGATCAGCCGCTGAATTTCCTGGGTGCGGCCCGACTGCTTGCCCTTGGCGGCCTCGCGGTCGGTACGCGAATGGGTCGAGCGCGGCAGCATGCCGTATTCGGCGGTCACCCAGCCGAGCCCGGTGTTGCGCAGGAACGGCGGCACGCGGTCATCGACGCTGGCGGTGCAGAGCACATGGGTATCGCCGAACCGCACAAGACACGAACCTTCGGCATACTTGGCAAAACCGACTTCAAGCGAAACGGGACGCAACGCGTCGGGGCTACGGCCGGATGGGCGCATGGGATCGAATTCTCGAATGTCATGACGTTGGGCCGGCACGGTAACCGCTCCGCCTCGGCTCGTCCAGACTCCCGATCCCGCCCACGGCGTTGAATCAACCGGCCGGCTTAACTACATTCTCAACGGACACGGCGGCGAACAGGACGTGTCGCCACCCCACAGGGCTCGTCCGACGACGCATGATTACCGAGCTGAACCAACGATCGCGCGAGATTTTCCGGCATATCGTCGAGGCCTACGTGGAATCCGGCGAGCCGGTGGGCTCGCGCTCGATTTCACGGCGGCTTCGCATGCCGCTGTCGCCCGCGACCATCCGCAACGTCATGGCCGACCTGGAGGAGCAGGGGTTGCTCTACGCCCCCCACACCTCGGCCGGTCGCATCCCGACCGAGGCGGGTCTGCGCCTGTTCGTCAACGGCCTGCTGGAGATCGGCGGCCTCACCGATGGCGAACGCGGAGCGATCGAAAGCCAATGCCGCGCCGCCGGCCGCTCGCTGCCCGACGTGCTGTCCGAGGCTTCCATGCTGCTGTCGGGCCTGTCCAGTTGTGCCGGCCTTGTGCTGGCGCCCAAGACCGACCGGCCACTGAAGCACATCGAATTCGTCAACCTCGGTCCGGGCCGGGCGCTGGTGGTGCTGGTAACCGAGGAGGGGTTGGTCGAGAACCGGGTGGTGGAGGTGCCGACCGGCCTTCCCGCCTCCACGCTGACGATGGCGTCGAACTATCTCACCGCCAAATTGATGGGCCGCACGGTGGACGAGGCGCGGCTGGCCATCCAGCACGAGATGGAGGAGCAGCGCACCGAGTTGGACGAACTGACCCGCCGCGTGGTTGAAGCCGGGCTCGCCACCTGGGCGGGCGAGGGCGGCGGCGGCGGCGGCGGCCAATTGATCGTGCGCGGCCAGGCGCGACTTCTCGAAGATGTCACGGCGCTGTCGGATCTGGAGCGCATCCGCGCCCTGTTCGAGGCGCTGGAAACGCGCGACGCCATGCTGCGGCTGTTGGAGGCCACCAGCAAGGGTGACGGCGTGCAGATCTTCATCGGCGCGGAAAACGTGCTGTTCAGCCACGCCGGCTGTTCCCTGGTCATTTCCCCGTTCACCAACAGCCGCGAACAGATCGTGGGCGCCATCGGCGTCATCGGCCCGACCCGCATCAATTATGCCCGGATCATCCCGATGGTGGATTATACAGCCAAGGTGATCAGCCGCCTTTTGGGCTAAATTCCTTTTCGCCACCGCTTCGTTCTACCGGAGCTTCGACAACGATGAGTGCCGACATGAATCAAGAGACCAAGAATTCCGCCGAAGCCCCCAAGGAAGCCGCCACGGAATCCAATGTCGAGAAGAACGGCGGCCAACCCCAACAGCCGGCCGCAGCATCGGAAGCCGCCCAGGCGGTTGCCCCGCCCGAGGAGCGCATCGCCCAGTTGGAGGCCGAGGTCGCCGGCCTGAAGGACCAGCTTCTGCGGGCCACCGCCGAGGTTGAGAACGTCCGCCGCCGTGCCCAGCGCGAGCGCGAGGACACGGCCAAATTCGCGGTGTCCAACTTCGCCAAGGAGCTTCTGCCGGTGCAGGACAACCTCCAGCGCGCGCTGGAGGCGGTGCCGGCCGACGCGCGGGAGACGGACGAGCTGTTGAGGAACCTGTTCGTCGGCGTGGAGGCCACGGCCCGCCAGCTCGGCTCGGCGTTCGAGAAGGCCGGCATCCAGAAGCTGGAGCCGGTGGGCGAGCCGTTCGACCCCAACTTCCATCAGGTGATGTTCGAGGTGGAGAACACCGGCAAGCCCGCCGGCAGCGTGGTGCAGGTGCTTCAGGCCGGCTACACCATCCACGGCCGTCTGCTGCGCGAGGCCATCGTCGGCGTCGCCAAGCGCGGGGCGGAGGAGCCCGGCAACGGCCACATCGACACCAAGGCTTGACCAGGTCGCAAAGGCCGGGGGACCCTTCACGGGCCCCGGCCGTCACTTTTCCACCGCACGAGGCGAAAGCCGATATTCCCTTGGGTGAACCCGGAGGAGCGCATGTTGCAGAAGCCCAGGTTCAGCCTTCGCTGTTCGCCCAGCTTTCCCCGCAATAGCGCAATAGCGCAATAGCGCAATAGCGCAATAGTAAGTGTGTCGGCCGCGCGGTCCTTCGCCCCTATCCATGGGGGTTGCCATCCATTGCGCGACAATGCCGGACCCGCGCCCCGGCCGATACTCATCCTTCTCCCCAAGGTACCTCCGGGCGTTGACACCGGGCTTTACCCTTCCAAGGAGAAGTACGGCCGGCACGGTGCGTTGACCGCCAGACTGAGGTAGCGGCCGCTGACCCGTACCAGGGTCTTGCTGGCCAGCAGTTCCGCCAATGCCTGCTCCACATCCGCCGCCGTGGCGTCCGGGAAACCGGCGGCCCGGACCTTGGTCAGGATACCGGCGGGCGGTTCGCCGGTGTCGCAAATCCGGTAGACGCGGGCCGCCAGCCCGTCCAGTTCCAGCCGCGGCGCCACCGCGCAGGGCCGGGTATCCTCCAGCACCACGCCCCCGTCAGCGCCGACGGCCATGGTCAGCTTGGGAATATCGGGAGCGGCTTCGTCCGACAGGCCGTCGCCCCGCTTGGCGTAAAAGAGCCGACACCAACCGTCCAACAGCTCGCGAAGTCTCGCCCAGACGGGCTGTTCACGGCCGCCGTTGACAACCTCCTTGCGCGTGTTCTCGAAGAAAAAGGCCTGCTCGCGGATCTGGTCCTCACTGAGCGGGTAGATGTACTTGTAGACCCGGGATGGATTGAGTTCCAGATTGTGCTCTCCGGCGCAACGGAAGTAGACGCTGAAGCGATCAAAACGGATGGGCGTGCCGGAGTTCCACGGCGCCTGAAGATGGGCTAGCAGCGGAATCAGGTCCAGTTCCTCGGTATGCCACTCGTCCTGCTCGCCGGGAACGTTGTAGAGGTAATTCCAGGACACATAGATGCCGTACTCCCGGCACCACTTCAGGACTTGCAGGTTGTGGCAAACGTTGTTGCCTTTGCGCAATAATTTCAGGATCGTATCGTTCAACCCCTCGATGCCCGGCTGCACCCAGCACACACCGGCGTCGGCCAGCATCTCGACCTGCCGGCGCGTGACGTTGGACTTGATCTCGTAGAAGAACTTGAACGGCCTTTCATCCTTGGCCAGGGCCGGCAGCAGAGTATCGAAATAGGCCGTGTCGAGGATGTTATCGACCAGTTCGAAGTGCTCGATGTTGTAGCGGTCGGCCTGATGATGGATTTCGCGATAGGCATTGTCGGGACTTTTGGAGCGGAAACCGATGATGTCGGCGGATAGGCCGCAAAACAGGCATCGCTTCTTCTCGCCCCACCAGCACCCCCGCGAAGTTTCCAGAATGAGGGCCGGAACCAGCTTCTGGTCCATGCCGGTGGATTTCAGGTCGCGGAAATAGTCGTCGAAGTCCGGAATGGGCAGGATGTCGAGGTCCTTGGTGATGCCGACATCCGTGGGTCGGTTCAACCCCTGCGACCGGGTCCGCGGCGTGAACACCATGGGTGGCAGGTCCTCCGGCACCTCGCCCGCCAGCACGCGGCGGCAGAAATCGGGGAAGATCTCGTCGCATTCCCCAGAAAAGATGTAATCGACCCAGGGGAAATGGGTGTGCAGCGCCCGCCCGACCTCACCTTCGCAGTTGGCCCCGCCCAGCACGGTAACCACCTCGGGCGCCCGCTCGCGAACGCGCCGCAGCAGGGCCAAGGCGGCGCAGTTCTGTTGGAACATCGTGCTGACGCCGACGATCCGCGGCTTTTCCGCCAGAATCTGCTCTACCACATCGTCGATGAAGGGCTTGGCCAGCTTGCGAACCCGCCAGAGTTCCTCCTCGTTTACCGTCCGCCTCAGAGAACTGAAGTACTCCGCGTGGTTCGGCTGGAAATCCGGAAAAGCCGCCTCGGAGAATGTCCACTCCCCCAGAAAGTCCAGATTGGAGGATGTATTGAGCATGTTGTAGGTCTTCAAACCGATTCGGCTTGCAAACATGACATTGGCGTGAATTATTTTGGCGCCGATGCCGACCTGCTTCAGTTCCGCCGCCAGATATCCCAACCCGATGGAGGGGCGATCCACCGTCCCGTAGGGCGCGAAGACCAGTACTACGTCATTCATCGGGGTGTTCCCTCTCAACGGCGTCGAAAAGTGATGGGATCATGCCCGGACATCGGGCACCATTTTTTCCACAGAACTTTCAATTTTCAAGGGAAATATTTGGGGAAACTCTCGTGTATTGACGCAGGATTACCCGGAGTCTCGGCCGCATCGCCACACTATTGTATGCGCAAGGCCGATCACCAATCGGCCAGCATCCGCTCGCGCGGCAGGCGGATGATGACGCTGGTGCCGCTGCCCTCCTGGCTGCGGATTTCCAGCTTGCCGCCATGCATCTCGATCAGCGACTTGGCGATCGACAGGCCAAGGCCGATGCCTTCGAAGCGCCGCGCCAGGGTGGACTCGCCCTGGACAAAGGCCTGAAGCACGTTTTCCAGACGATCGGGAGCGATGCCGATCCCGGTGTCGAACACCTCGACCACCATGTCGCCGCTCGAATCGACCCGCGCCGACACGCCGATCTTGCCGCCTTCGGGCGTGAACTTGATGGCGTTGGACAGCAGGTGCAGCAATACCTGCTTCAACGCCCCGGCGTCGGCCTCGATGGGAGGCAGTTCGGTGCCGATGTCGGCCTGGATGTTCAGCTTGGCCCGTTCCGCCCGTTTCGCCACCAGCCGCATGCACGACACGATCACATCGCGCATGTCGATGAGGTCGACATCCAGGTCGACGCTGCCCGCCTCGATGGTGGCCATCTCCAGGATGTCGTTGATGTTGGCCAGGAGGTGTTCGCCCGAACGCTTGATCTCGGCGGCATAGTTCCGGTAATCGGTGTTGCCGATCGGCCCCAGCATCTGCTGCGCGATGATCTCGGCGAAGCCCAGGATGGCGTTGAGCGGCGTGCGCAGCTCGTGGGTCATGTTGGACAGAAAGGCGGTCTTGGCGCGGTTGGCCAGATCGGAGGCTTCCTTGGCCGCGATCAGCGCCTTTTCGGCCTTCTTGACCTCGCTGATGTCGTGGATCAGGCCGAC
>DASPMK010000194.1:0-6449 GCA_035627075.1 Azospirillaceae bacterium | reverse complement strand
CGTACTGGCGGTGCTGAACGCACGGGGGGTGGCGGCTCTCATGCCTTATGTGCTGGTCGGCGTGGTGCTGTGGGCGGCCGTGCTGAAGTCGGGCGTCCATGCCACACTGGCCGGCGTGGTGTTGGCGATGGCCGTTCCGTTCCGCCTGCCCGGCCGTCCCGGCCATTCACCGCTGATGGAGGCCGAGCACGCGCTGCACCCCTGGGTGGCCTACGGCATTCTGCCGGCATTCGCCTTTGCCAATGCCGGAGTGTCGTTACAGGGGGTGTCGCTGGCCAACCTGGCCGACCCCGTGCCGCTGGGCATTGCCACCGGGCTGTTCGTCGGCAAGCAGGCGGGGGTGATGCTGTTCGGCCTGGGCGCGACCCGGCTGGGGCTGGTGCGGTTGCCGGCCGGCGTCAGCCTGCTCCAGTTCTATGGCGTGGCGCTGTTAACCGGCATCGGCTTCACCATGAGCCTGTTCATCGGAGCACTGGCCTTCGACGATCCGGCACTCGCCGCCGAGGTGCGGCTGGGCGTGCTGGCAGGCTCGGTGTTGTCGGGATTGGCGGGCTATGGCGTGCTGCGTCTGGCCGCGCCGAGTCCCAAACCGGCGGAGATCCCGGCCCGCTGAAGGCGGGCTTACCCCTGTCGCCCTCTACCAGTGACGAACAGGGCCGACGTCGATGTGGACGAAATCGCTGCGGGGATAGAAGCCGACGCCACCGGCCTTCAGCCGCAACGCCGCCTTTTGCAGGCCGCGCAGGTTGTAGCCCGGCAGCCGGATATCGACCGCCTTGCCTTCCATGTGCAGGCTGTTGCGGGCGACGCCCGAGTGCTCCTCGCGCAACGCCTCGTTCGAAACCGGGGAGCGGTATCCGGAGATCACGGTAAAAGGCTGGCGGGCGCCAACCCGAGACCGCAGGGCGTAAAGCATATCAAGAAGCTTGGGGTCGATCGGGTGAACCGAGCCGGTGCGATGATCGCGCAACAGTCGATTGACCTCGCGCAGAGCGTCGTTCTGGTAACGGCCCTTGTTCCAATACTCGGCTTTCAGGCGTTCGCCGGTATTAAGGTTGTAGAGAGTCACCTCACGCGGGGTTGACAACCGACCGGCCAACGCTTCTCCCGGTTCGAACAAAGCGGAGAAGATGAAGGCGGCGGCGCCGAACTGGAGGAATTCACGTCGGGCAAAGGCCGTTTCCGGTTGGGTACGGGCGGTCTCGTCCGTCATCAAGCCTCTCTCCTGCTCTCCGTCTGTGACCGTGGCGTTTTGTTTATTTTTTAATATGCCGGTCACCAGCTTTACGGGCCAAAAAGTTAATAAACCACTAACACTCACCACTACGTGGCGAGTGGTCGCGCACCCGAGCAGGCAAAACGCGCATCGACGGCAAACGAAACAAAGGGAAACAGCTCCGTGTCAGCCATCGAGCCGGGAACTCGATGGCTGACACGGGTAACAGACTTTCCGCCTATGTCCAAGCGCAAATGCGCCTTGACAGTGCGGGCGGAGCATCAGTCGGGCAGGTTGGCGACCTTCGGGGGGACGACCGGCGTCCGGTCCACCGCCTTCAACAATTCGGCATCGCGACCGTAGATGTCTTCATGGAAGTGGGCCACGCCAAGGTCGTCCACCCAGGCGGTCTGATAGAGCAGACGCACCGGCACCGCCTTGCTCAGCACCACCATCCGGGTCTTGCCCGCCTCCAGCACCTCCTGGCGCCGTTGCAGCGGCCATTCCGGCATGTCCTGGAGCAGGAACGCCGCCAGCGCCATCGGATCGCCCACGCGCACGCAACCCGAGGAGAAGGTCCGCACCGTCTTGTCGAACTTCTCGCGGTGCGGAGTGTCGTGCAGGTAAACGTCGAAGTCGTTGGGGATGTTGAACTTGACCTGCCCCAATGAGTTCAGCGGCCCCGGTTCCTGGCGCAGGCGCAGACGGTTCATGAAGTCCGGCCCCACCGTCTTCCACTTGACGCGGCTGGTGTCCACCGGCTTGGCGCTGCCCGACCAGTCCGAGAGCACCTTGATGCCCTGGGTTTCCAGATAGCTCGGGTCCTTTTGCAACTTCGGCAGGATATCCTCGCGCGCCAGCTTGCGCGGCACGTACCAGGACGGGTTGAAGATGACGGAGATGATGTGGCTGTCGAGGATCGGCGTGCGTCGCACCGCCGTGCCGACGATCACCGGCATGTCCAGCGCCACCGCGCCGTGGTCATAGGCCTTCAGGCGGAAGCCGGGGATGTTCACCTCCACATGGCGCGGCCCGCGCTCGACCGGCATCCACCGCTCGCGCTCCAGGTTGGCGAGGATCTGGTTGACGCGCTCGGCCACCGACATGTTGAGGGCGGCACGGGTGCCCGGCCCCACCACGCCGTCGGCTTCCAGGCCGTGGCGCGCCTGGAATCGGGCCACCGCCTTTTCCACCACCGAATCATAGACGGGAGCGACGGGCACCTTGGGATCGAGATCGCCGGTCACCGCCAGCCGCTTGCGCAATGCCACCACGGCGGGGGAACGCAATCCCGGCTGCATCTTCGGGCCGTCGGGAACGGTGGCCCAGCCGCCGGCCTTTTCCAGGGCACGGTATTGCGCCAGCGCCTTGCGCAACCGGGCATAATTGTCCGTTTGCGGCGCCAACCCCTTCAGGAAGCCCTTGAGGTCGGCGGTCGCCAGCGCGGCTTCGCCTGTCGCCACCTTGTCCAACGCCTCGGGCTTGATGTCGAATTCGCGGCTGATCAACGCCGGTTTCTTGCGGCCCTGGTGGATGTCGGCGGCGTAGGTGAGCAGCGCGTCGGTCAACAGCAGCTCAAGCTCCACCCGGCGGGCGGGTTCGGCCGCGCCCAGGCGGGCCTCGATGGCGACGGGGTGATAGTCGGCGGGGGTCAGCCCCTCCGCGTCGGCCGCCTGAACGGCGCCCAGGAGATCACGGGCGGCCGGCACCGGCGCCTCCGCCCCAGCCGTGAACCACACCGGGTGGAAGCCACGTTGCGCGTAGAACGGCCGCAACGACGAAAGGTCCAGACGCCGCCCCTCGATCACCAGCCGCCCCTCGGCGGCCATGCGCCGGGCGATGGCGGTGTCGAAGCCGTCCTCCGCCACCCCCTCCGCCCGGGCGCGGTCTGGCGGGGCGGCGAGTGCGACCAGCATCATCAGCAGAAGTGGTGCGACAAGAGGTCTCATCAGCTATCCCATACGTTTGGCCGGGACAGCATAGCGCGAGCGGCAAAATTGGCGCGGGAGGGATCGGAGACGTCACGCATTTGCCTCAACCTGTGCCAAAACTGCAACCAAAGACGGAAGCTTCCATCCCGTACCTGGAGACGTATTTAGGCTTCGGTAAGGAATCTGAGTCCAAAATCGGGCAACGAAAACACCGTCCGCCCCCGCCACCCTGGCTCGTGCCGGGATGACGGCCGGAACCGGGGCCCGTTCCATGAGGTTTGATCAGTTCACTGATATCGTCGAGCGCCATGCCCGCTGGGCCACCGGCCAGGGTAATGGCGCGCGCGCCGATCTGTCGCTGACCAGCCTGGAAGACGTGGATCTGGCCAACTCCGACCTGCGCGGCGCGCGGATGATGGGCACCCGCGTGGTCCGTTGCCGTTTGCACGGCACCAATCTCGCCGGGGCCGACCTGTTCTGCGCCGATCTGCGCCAAACCGACATCAGCGGCGCCGACCTGACCGGGGCCGACCTGCGCGGCGCCCATCTGCGCGCCGCCGACCTGACGGAAGCCAACCTGCGCGGCGCCGACCTGCGCGCCGGCTCCATCGCCGCCAAGATGGTGACGGCCAGCCGCGACGGACTCGACGCCGAGGTCATGGCGCTGGAAGTGCGCCGGGCCGTACAGGTGCGCTCGCGCCTGCCGGGCACGCGGCAAACCGAGCAGTCATCGATGGTCGCCCGCACCGACCTGGCGGGCGCCGTGCTGCGCCGGGCCGATCTTACAGGCGCCGACCTGTCGGACGCCAACCTCCAGAACGCCGACCTGTCCGGGGCGGTGCTGGTCAACGCCAACCTGTCCGGCGCCTGCCTCAACGGCGCCAATCTGGAAGGCGCCACGCTGACCGGCACCATCTTCCGCAACGCCGACATGGTGGGCGCGCGGCTGGCCGATTGCGACCTGACCGCCGCCAAGATGGGCGGGGCCCAGTTCTCCAAGCCGCTCGACACCCTGGGCTCGGAAATGCAGCGGGCCATTTTCGACCACGAGCGGTGGATCGAAAGCTTCGGCCAGAAGGGACAGCGCGCCGACCTGGACGGGGCCGACCTGTCGCGCGTCGATCTGCGCCGGGTCAACCTGTCGGCTGCCACCTTGCGGGGTGCCTGCCTCGTCCAGGCCTCGCTGACCGGCGCTCAGCTGATCATGGCGGACCTCTCGGGCGCCAACCTGGAGAGCGCCAACCTCGCCGATGCCGACCTGTCGGGCGCCAACCTCAGCTATGCCCGCCTTGCCGGGGCCGATCTCACCCGCGTCCATCTCGGCCCGGCGGAGATCAAGGACCCCTCGGGCCGGCAGACGGGCCGAAGCTGGGCGGCCAACCTGATGAACGCCGACATGCGGGGGGCGCTGATGGGTGGTTCAAGCCTGATGTCGGCCAACCTTGCCGACGCCAACCTGGAACTGGCCGACCTGGAGGGCGCCGATCTCGCGGGCGCCAAGCTGCTGCGCACCCGCCTGAAGGGCACCGGAGTCAGCCTGTCCTGATACGAATCCGGTTGCCAATGTCGGCCACCCCTGAAAGTCTTATAACTTTCAGGGATGGAACCGCAGCGAGCGTATACGGATATGCGCACAGCCGGATTGGTGTTGGCGGCGGGGGTCCTTGCAACCGCCATCTTCCCACCCGCCGCCTGTGGCGGTGAGTTGGGTTCCAGCCGGAATGACTACGGCGGCATCGGCCTGATCCAAACCCCCACCGCCCGCGTAGCGCCCGAGGGCACGGTGACGGCGGGCGCGACCGAGGTGGGACGTCACACTCACCTCTACGTCAGCGCCCAGCCGTTTTCCGGCCTGGAAATCACCGCCCGGCAGACCGCCAAGACGCATATCCTGGGCTTCATCGAGCGGCTGGACGGCGGGATCGATGTCAAGCTGCGACTGAGGCGCGAGGACGAGAACGGCCCGGAAGTGGCGATCGGGGCGCGCGGCCTCGTCGGCACCGGGGCACTGGCCGGCGAGTACCTCGTTCTCAACCGCCGTGTGTGGAACGCCGACCTGTCGCTGGGCCTGGGCTGGGGGCGTCTGGCCGGCGACGGCGACCTGCCCAACCCGGCCGGCTGGCTGGACGACCGCTTCGTCGCACCCCGCAACGCCCTGGTGAACGGCCCCGGCACCTGGTTCACCGGCCGCAAGGTCGGCTTGTTCGGCGGCATCGAGGTTCACGCCACCACCATCGAGAACCTGTCGGTGAAGATGGAGGCCAGCGCCGATCATCTTCAAGGCGAAGACCCCGACCCGCACCCCAACACCCCCTTCAATCTCGCGGTGGTATGGCGCCCCTGGCCGTGGCTGGACCTCAGCGCCGGACTGGAGCAGGGCAAGTGGTGGATGCTGCGGGCCGTGGCCTCCACCGACCTGGGATCGCTGCCCGCCCCCAAGCCCGCCCCGCCCCGCCCGGTGGGGCCGCGCCCTGCCCCTCCCCCCCGTTCCCCGGAGGCGGCCGTGCTCGGCGCCATAGCCTGGGAAGGCATTCCCACCCGCGCCGTCGACGTTGGCCCTACCCGCGCCACGGTCTGGTTGGCCGACACGCCGGAGCCTGCCGCCCGAACCGTCGGCCGGGCGGCCCGCGCGCTGGCCGACACCGCCCCGGCGGAGGTTGAGGAACTGACGGTGGTGACCGGCAAGGCCGGTCTTGCCGGCCCCGGCGTGTCGCTGATGCGCGGCGACCTGGAACGGGCCGAACGAGGCCATGGCAGCCCGGAAGAGATCTTCCTGCGCGCCCGGTTCGAGCCGCCGCCGTCCGTCCCCGACCCGCCCGCCGCCCTGCCATCCCGCCACGCGCCGCCGCTCGCCTTCGGCCTCGTCCCCCGGCAGGAGGTGAGCCTGACCGAGCCGGCGATCAGTGTCGCCCGCCGCACCACGCTGGACGCCGAGGCGTCGCTGGCCTCCGGACGCGGGGTAATCTTCGACACCGCCCTTCGGGCCAACCTGTCGAGCAACCTCGCCCTGATGCCGCGCATGCCGACGGCCGAGCCCGTGCGCTCGGACATCGCCGACTTCGCCCGCGAGGGCACGGTAGCACTGGCGCGGCTGACGGCGTCGGCGCTCGCCACGCTCAGCCCCGGCTTGCACGCCCGCCTCACTCTGGGCCAGATCGAAGAGATGTACGGCGGGGTGGGCGGCGAGCTTCTGTTTCGTCCGTACGGCGCCCGCTGGGCGGTGGGCGGCGACCTCCATCACGTCTACAAGCGGTTGCCCGGCCACTCGCTGGAATGGACCGGCGAGGGCGCCACCACCGGCC
>DASPMK010000193.1:0-3558 GCA_035627075.1 Azospirillaceae bacterium | reverse complement strand
ATGGACCGGAAGATCGCCACCGAGATCGCCGCGTTGGAGACGCTGGCGATCTCGGCGTCGCTCGATCGGGGCGACTTTGCCACCTTTGAGATCGAGGCCAACCGGGTGCTGGAGCGCCAACCCACCTGGATGACCATCCGCCTGACCGATACCCTCGGCAAGCGAAGGGTGGTCAGTCTGGATCATTCGCACCCGGGCCCCCTGCCGGCCAGCCCTGATAGCGACGAAGCCGAGCTTGCGGCGCTCACCGGCAAGCCGACGGTCAGTGGCCTGCTGCGGCCTTCCCCGGAGGAGAGGGAGCCGGCCGTCATGCTGCGCGTCCCGGTCGAACGGGACGGTGAGATTCGCTACACGCTGTCGGCCGTGGTGCGCGCCATCGCCTTCGGCCAGCTCTTGCGCGAGCAGCCCCTGCCCCAAGGCTGGGTGGCCTCGATCATCGACCAGAACCGCCTGATCGTCGGACGCACCACCATCGAGGACGAATTCGTCGGCACGCCGGTCACACCGTCGCTGGCCGCCGAGATGGAACGCGGCACCGGCGGCACCTTTTTCGCCGGCAGCAAGGAAGGGGAGCGGCGCTATTCGGCCTTTCTGGCCTCGCCGCAGACCCGATGGGCGGTGGTGGTGGGGGCGCCGGCCGTTATGGTGGAGGCACCCATGCGACGCACCCAGAACGTGGTGCTGGGCGGCGGCGTGCTGGCCTTGCTCATCGCCGCGGCCCTGACCGCCACCATGATCGCCAGCATCGTCCGTCGGCAGGGGGCTGAACGCCGGCTGTTGCACCTGGAAGCCGACCGCACGGCGGCGCGCCGGCTGGCCGATGTCGCCGCGAATTTCCCCGGCATCATTTACCGGCGCGTGCTGCACCCCGATGGGCACGTCAGCTATCCCTACCTCAGCGATGGTATCGCCACCGTGTGCGGCGTCTTCCCCACCGCCGACACCAAGACGGCCTGCGCGCTGGATGACGTGGCCCTGCACCTTCTGCCGGAAGATGGCGAACGCTGGCGCGATACCCTTCTGCGCTCCGCCGACACTCTGGAACCCTTTGTCATCGAAGGGCGGATTGACACTTCGGAGGGCCTGCGCTGGGTGCGCTCCATGGCGCATACCGGGCGCCTGGAGGACGGCTCGGTAGTGTGGGACGGGGTGGTGCTCGATGTCACCGACCTCAAGGCGGCACAAGCGCGGCTGGCGGCTTCGCTGGCCGAAAAGGAAACCCTGCTGCGCGAGATCCACCACCGGGTCAAAAACAATCTCCAGGTGATCTGGAGCCTGATCCAGTTGGAGGCCATGCAGGTTTCGGACCCCCACGGCCGCGAGCGGCTGGAGGTGATCGGCCAGCGGATCAGCGTTCTGGGCCGTCTCCACGAGCAACTCTATACCTCCTCCGACTTCGACCGTATCGACGTGGGCCTGCATCTGGAGCGGCTGGCCGCCTCCTTGCGCGAGCTCCATATCCACGCCGGCTCCGTGGTTCTGGACATCGACGCGAGGCATCTGTTCTGCGATCTCGACACCGCCATTCCGTTGGGGCTCATCGCTAACGAATTGATCGGCAACAGCCTCAAGCACGGCTTCCCCGACGGGAAAGCCGGCGGGCGGGTATGCGTCAGGCTGCACCGGGTGGGCGACGCGGTCGAACTGATCGTCGCCGACAACGGCGTCGGCGGCTTTGCCGTCCAGGAGGGCGAACCGCCGGCCGTGCCGGGCCTCGGCATGCGTCTGATCCAGGCGCTGGTGGGGCAGCTTCATGCCGCCATCCGCTTCGACCCGGCGGAACCGGAAGGCGGCACGCGGGCGGTGGTGACGCTTGCCGGGAACCGCTTTATGAACGCCAAACAAGGCCACTGAATACCCTTTCTTGCCGGCGGCGCCGGGCGGCCCCATGTCAATGGCCCAAACATTGCCCGCAGGCGAACGTTGGGCGCCCGAGGACACCATGCCGTCGCGTCTTGAAGAGCTGTGCCTCCAGAAAGGCCTGAAAATGACCGAACAGCGGCGCGTGATATCGCGTGTGCTGTCGGACGCCACCGACCACCCGGACGTGGAGCAGGTCTACCGGCGTGCGGTGGAAATCGATCCGAAGATTTCCATCGCCACCGTGTACCGCACGATGCGCCTGTTCGAGGAGGCGAACGTCATTGAACGGCTGGACTTCGGCGATGGCCGCGCCCGGTTCGAGGAGAATCGCGACGAGCATCATCACCACCTGATCGACTTGCAGACCGGCGAAGTGGTGGAATTCCGCAACGCGGAGTTGGAAGCCCTGAAGGAGAAAATCGCCCGTGAACTCGGTTACGAGTTGATCGGCCACCGCTTGGAACTCTACGGTGTTCCGTTGAAACGCCGGGGGGATTGACCGTTTTTCCCAACGATTGCCCCCAAGGTGCCAACGGTCTGGCGCTTTGGTGAAAGGGTGCTGCGTTTTTGTCTTTGCTGCGCTGCAAGGACGGGGATTGACTTGAACGATTGAAGACGCCAATTAGGTAGCCATGCTACAAGACGTCATGGCGCTTTCGCGCGCCCTCAGCGGCGGTCGCTCCCAACCGGGAAGCGCCGGATAACCGGAAACTGCTAGCCTTGTCGCCCGTTCTTTGAAAGGGCGGCCATCGACTCACTCCGTTAAGGACGGGCGTGGGCCGGCAGGTGGTTTACCGAATGTGACGCAGGGGCGGAGGCGGACAAGGACTGGACGGGCCGGCGCCCCCTTTCGACCAAAGGGCCGTCCGACGATGGACTGACAACAAGGAGGTTTGTTACCTATGGATCAGCCGCTCGCGGGTAAGAGCATCGCCATCCTGGTGGCCAATGGTTTTGAAGAAACCGAAATGACCGAGTCGCAGCGCGCCCTGCTGAAGGCGGGTGCCGCGGTTAGGGTGATTTCGGTCGAGAAGGGTCTGGTCAACGGCTGGCAGGGTAAGGGCTGGGGCCATTACTTCCCGGTCGACAAGATGGTCGGCGAAGCTCTGGGCGCCGATTACGACATGCTGCTCCTGCCCGGTGGCGAGCGCAGCACCGCCAAGTTGTCCCAGAGCGCCCACACCCGTCGCATCGTCGGCCACTTCCTGGACGCGCGCAAGCCAATCGCCGCCATGGACGCCGGCATCGAGCTTCTGGCCATCCAAGCGAAGCTGAAGGGCCGCACGCTGACCAGCCTGCCGCAACACCGCGAGGCCGTGGAAGCGGCCGGCGCCACCTGGGTGGACGAGTCGCTGGTCGAGGACAAGGCCACGGTCACCGCCCGCGGCGTGGAAAATCTGCCGGCCTTCGTGGAGGCCGTGATCCGGGTCTTCGGCGAGGCCGCCCAGATCAAGAACGCCGCCTGAAGGACTGAAGGCTTTTGAACAAAAAAGGCCGGGCTTTGCGCCCGGCTTTTTTTGTGTGTTCAGGGCATGAGTTCATCCACGACCCGTATCATACCGGCGAGCCCCTGAAGGGACTCGCCTTTGCCCTCAAACGCCGGGCGCGCGCCTCCGCGCGCTTGGCTTTCGCGCCCACGCGGGCGCGCCGCCGCGGTCGCGGCGACCGACGAGCGATTGAAAAGTCATTTCAATC
>DASPMK010000192.1:0-5267 GCA_035627075.1 Azospirillaceae bacterium | reverse complement strand
AACGGTTCGGGCAAGTCCACCTTCGTACGCCTGATGATCGGTCTCTACCCGGCCGAACAAGGTCGCATCCGGGTGGACGGCAAGCCGGTGGACGGTTCCAACCTCAACGCTTATCGTCGGCAGTTCTCCGTCATCTTCTCCGACAACCACCTGTTCCAGGAGTTGTACGGCCTGCGCGAGATCGACCAGGAACTGGCCGACGAGTTGTTCGACCTCCTGGAAATCCGCCACAAATCGCGGCTGATCGGGCGGTCGTTCACCAACGTCAAGCTGTCCGGCGGCCAGCGCAAGCGTCTGGCCCTCATCGCCTCGCTCCTGGAGAAAAAGCCCATTTGCGTGTTCGATGAATGGGCCGCCGACCAGGACCCGCATTTCCGGGCCAAGTTCTACCGCGATATCCTGCCCCGCCTGAAGGAGCGGGGGATCACCGTGCTGGCGGTCACCCACGACGAGAAGTACTTCGATGTCGCCGACGTCCATCTGCACATGGAAGAGGGCCAGCTTCAGGTGGTCCACTCGCGCTCCGTTCTTCCCGCATCCGAAACCGTAGCATGACACGGCCGCCGCTCCGCCCCTGGATCGCCCTCGCCCAGCCCCGGCCCGACAGCCGGCTGCGGCTGTTCTGCCTGCCGTTTGCGGGCGGCGGCGCGTCGGTGTTCCGGGGCTGGGTCGATACCTTCCCCGATGGCGTCGACGTGCTGCCGGTCCAACTGCCCGGCCGCGAAAGCCGGTTCGGCGAGCCCCCTTATCTGTCGCTTGACCGTCTCCTGCCCGATCTTATGGCGGCGTTGGAGCCGCTGCTCGACCGGCCGTTCGCCTTCTTCGGCTATTCGCTGGGCGCGCTGATCGCCTACGAACTGACGCACCTTCTCAAGGACACGCGCGGGATTGAGCCGGCGCGGCTTCTGGTGGCCGCCCACCGGGCGCCCGATCTGCCGCGCCTGTCGGTGGAACTGCATCGGTTGCCATCGGACCAGTTCTGGGACTGGATCGGCCAGTATAACGGCACCTCCCATGCCGTGATGAACGAGCCGGAAATGCGCCAGATCCTGGAGCCGATCCTGCGCGCCGACTTCTCCATCGCCGAAACCTACCGCCATCAGCCGCGCCCGCCGCTGTCCTGCCCGGTGTCGGCCTTCGGCGGCGAGCGCGATAGCGTGATTCCGCCCGACCAGATCGCCGCCTGGAAACGCCTGTCCCGTGGCCGCTTCGACCTCAGCCTCATCGACGGCGACCACTTCTTCTTGTTCCGCCACGCCGAGGCGCTCCGCCGGATGGTGGTCCAGCGCCTCACCGCCGATCTCGCCGTTTCCGCCTGAGCCCGCGCCTATGCTCTCCCGCGTCAACATCCAGGACATCTGCCCGCTGGCCCCTCTGCAAGAGGGCATCCTGTTCCATGACCTGATGGAGCACTTTGGCGGCGACCGCGCCTATTTCCAGCAAATCGTCTCACGGGTGCGCGGTCCGCTGGATCTCGATGCCTTCGAGCGGAGTTGGAATCACCTTATCGCCCGCCACACCATCCTGCGCACGGTTTTCAAGGCCACCGGCGCCGACCGGCCGGTGCAGATCGTCCTGAAAAAGCGCGAGTTGAAGGTCGACACGCGCGACCTCACCGTCCTGCCGCCGGCCGAGCGGGACGCGGCGGTCCGTGCCTACGTCGAGGCCGACCGGCAAAAGCCCTTCGCGCTCGACCGCGACGTGCTGATGCGCGTCGGCTGCCTGAGGATCGGCGAGCGGGAATTCCGCGTGATCTGGAGCTTTCACCACATCCTGATGGACGGCTGGTGCATCGGCATCCTCCAGGACGAGATGGTGCGCGCCTACGCCGACCTTGCCGCCGACCGCCTGCCTGCCGAGCGCCCCGCCCTGCCCTATTCCCGCTTCATCCGCTGGCTGGAGAGCAAGGAGCGCGGCGCGGCGCTCGGTTTCTGGTCCCGCTATCTCCACGGTATCCCGGACAGTCCGGCGCTGCCCGGCCAACGCCCGGTGGCCGCCTCGGCGGCGCGGCGCCACCGCGTCCACCCCGTGGATTTCGGCCCCGGCCTCACGGCGAGCTTACGCGACCTTGCCGCCCGCCACCGCCTCACCCTCAACACCATTGTCCAGGCGCTGTGGGGCGTGCTTCTGGCCCGACTCAACGACCGGCGCGACGCGGTGTTCGGCGCCGTGGTGTCGATCCGTCCGCTGGAGATGCCGGGGATCGAAACCATGCTGGGGCCGTGCATCGCCACCCTGCCGTTGCGCGTGCGTTATGACGCCGGGACCACGGTGCTCGACCTGCTGCGCCGTCTTCAGGACGACGGACTGGACTGGCTGGCCAACGCCCACGCCCCGCTGGCCGACATCCAGGAACGCTGCCGCCGGGGCTCCCTGTTCAACCACTTCGTCGCCTTCGAGAACTATCCTCGGGACAAGCGGTTTGGCGGCTCCCAGGAGGAACTGGCGCCCGGCGTGGTTATCGACGACGTCACGCCCTTCATGCCCAACAGCTACGATTTCAGCGTGACGGTATTCCCGGAAGGCGACCTCGGCATTGTCTTCTCCTTCAACGAGGAAGCCGTCGATCCGGCGGCGGTGTCGGACCTCGGCCGACGCCTCCTCCACCTCGCCCGCCAGATGGCCGCCGACCCCGCAAGGCCGGTGGACCGGCTGTCGCTGCTGGACGAGGCCGAGCGTGCCCTGGTCCTCGACCGCTGGAGCCGGGGTGCGGCGCCGGCCGCATTGGCCCCCACCCTCCCCGAAGCCCGCGCCCGCGTCCTGGCCAAAGCCGGCGACCGCCCGGCGCTGCGTTGCGGCTCCGCTGTCCTGACCCACGCTGAATTGGAAGCCCGGGCCGAAGCTCTCGCCAAACGCCTTGCTCACGCCTGGAGCGTGAAACCGGGCGATAGCGTCGCCCTGATGGCCTCGGCCAACGAGCGGCTGGTCATCGCCATGCTGGCCTGTTTCCGGCTGGGGGCGGCCTTCGTGCCCATCGATCCCTCGGCCCCGGCCGCGCGCACCACCCATATCCTGGCCGACTGCGGCGCCATCGGCGTGCTGACCGACACCGATGCCCTGTTCGACGCGGACGAGAACGGCGCCGCCTCCCTGCCGCCCGTCCCGGCCGATGCTCCGGCCTACATCATCTACACCTCCGGCACCACCGGCCTGCCCAAGGGGGTGCGGGTGGGGGCGCGGTCGTTGCTGAACTATGTCGGCTGGCTCGGCCGCGACCTGGGGCTCTGCGCCGATGACCACGCCCTGCTCGTCTCCTCTCCTGCTTTCGATCTCGGTTACACCGGGCTTTTCGGCATGCTGCTGCTGGGCGGCTGCCTGACCCTCGTTGATGAAGACACACGCCGCGATCCCCAGCGGGTGACGGACCTTATCGAGCAGCACCGCATCACCCTGGTCAAGGCGACGCCATCCTATTTCCACCTGTTGCTGGCCGGCACCGACGGGACTTGGCTGGCAAGTGTTCCCACTTTCAAGACCCTGATCCTCGGCGGCGAGACGCAGCAGGTGGAAGACCTGCGCCACCTGCGCCGCGTCCGGCCGGATGTGCGGCTGGTCAACCACTATGGCCCGACCGAGGCGACCATCGGCTGCGTCGCCGACATGCTGGACGACGCGCACCTTGCCCTTCCCGACCCGCCCCAGCGCATCGGCCGCCCCATTGCCGGGGCGCGGGTGGCGCTGGTGGACGCCGCCCTGGAGCCGGTGCCGCCGGGCGTGCCGGGCGAACTGGTGGTGACGGGCGAGCCGCTGGCCCAGGGCTACGCCAACGCGCGGGAGGAAGACGCCGGCCGTTTCGTCGCCCTGCCCTGTCTGGACGGTGCCCGCGCCTACCGCACCGGCGATTATGCCCAGTGGTTGGAGGACGGTGCCATCGTCTTTCTCGGCCGCCGCGATGATCAGGTGAAGATCCGGGGCTACCGCGTCACCCTGCGCGCTATCGAATCGGCCTTGCGCGCCCTTCCCGGCGTGCGCGACGCTCTGGTGCTGCCTGATGCCCAGCCCGACGGCACGGTGGAGGCGATCGCCTACGTCATCGCCGCTGCCGACGGCGCCGATCCGGGCTTCCTGCGGACCGCCATGGCCGGCACCGTGCCCGACCACATGATCCCCGGCCGTTTCGTGATGCTGGACGCCTTTCCGCTTACCGTCAACGGCAAGGTTGACCGCGCGGCCTTGGCCGAACGGAGTTGCGCCGCCCAGCCATCCCACCCTCCCGACGCCCCCGGAAGCGACCTGGAGGAGGCGCTGCGGGAGATCTGGCGCGCGGTGCTGGGCCGCGACGCCGTGGCCCTGGACGACGATTTCTTCGAATTGGGCGGCCACAGCATCAAGGCGATCCTGGTGACCTCGCGGGTGCGGGCGACGCTGAAGCGGCCACTCGTCGTGCGCGACCTGTTCGACCACCCTACCGTCCGCCGCCTCGCCGCCCATTTGCAGCGTGGCAGAGAGCGCTCGCGGGCGGTGACGCTCAAGGCCGGCTCCGGCCCGGCGGCGGTGTTCCTGCCGGCCACGCTGGGCACCTCCACCTTGTACAAGCCGCTGGCCGACGCGCTCGGCGCCGTTCACGCCATCGGCCTGCAATGCCGTGGTTTCGACCGCGACGACCCCTTCGACGCCACCATAGCCGCCATGGCCGAAGGGTTTGCGGCGGAAATCCGATTGCTCAAGCTGCCGTCGCCGGTCACTCTGGTAGGCTGGTCGATGGGCGGCTGTGTCGCGCTGGAGACGGCGCGCCGGTTGGAGGCGGCAGGCGTGCCCGTCCGCCTGGTCCTGATCGACGCCCGCCCGCGCCTGCCCGATGACGCCTCCCTTCCGGCCAGTCCCTTGATCGACAGTTTCGCGACCCTGCGCGATGGCCACCCCTATTGGCGCGACGTGATGGCCTCGCTTGAAACCAGCTTGCCGGCGGCGGAGTTGGCCCGGCTGGAGCGTCTGGCCCTGACCAACCAGCGGGCGCTGGCGGACTTCGTCTTCGCTGGCCGGCTGGCCGCCGACATCTTGTGCCTGGAGGCGCGCGACAACGTCCCACCCACCGGCATGGCGTGCCTGACCGGTGTGACGACCGGCCGATTCTCGGTGGAAAGCGTGCCGGGCGACCACTTCGGCCTGTTCGCCGCCGACCCCCAGGCGGTGGTGGCGCGGGAAATCGACTCGTTTTTGCAGGCGATCGTAACGAAAGATCCCGTCATGGCACGAGAGTGATGCAACGGCATTGCAGCCACGAGCCGACTTCCGATAAAGGAAGTGCTACGACGGCATAGGAAACG
>DASPMK010000191.1:0-5843 GCA_035627075.1 Azospirillaceae bacterium | reverse complement strand
GTACATCATCCAGATCGCGCGGCGCGTCGTGTGGCAGGGCTGACAGCGTACCCTCGACCACCCTCTCGATGTCCAGGAAGCCCATCCGGCCATCCAGGAACCCGGCGACCGCCACTTCATTGGCGGCGTTCAGGATAGTAGGTGCGCCCCCGCCCCATTGCAAGGCGGCCCGGGCCAATCGCAAGGCGGGAAAGCGATCCGGATCGGGCGCCTCGAAGGTAAGTTCGCGAGCCTTGACGAGATCCAGGCGCCCACCGGGTGTCGCCATGCGATTGGGCCAAGCCAGCGCCACGGCGATGGGAACGCGCATGTCCGGGGTGCCGAGCTGCGCCAGGACCGATCCGTCCACATATTCCACAAGGCTGTGGACGACCGACTGGGGGTGGACCAGCACGCCGATGCGGTCCTCCGGCATATCGAACAGAAAATGGGCCTCGATGATCTCAAGGCCTTTGTTCATCATGGTGGCGCTGTCAACGGAAATCTTGGCGCCCATATCCCAGGTCGGGTGCGCCACCGCCTGAGCCGGAGTGACGGTTGCCATCCGCGCCCGGTCAAAGGTCCGGAACGGCCCACCCGACGCGGTCAGGACGATCCGATCGATCGTCTCCGGCCGCTGGAAGTCGAACACCTGGAAGATGGCGGAATGCTCGCTGTCCACCGGCAACAGCGTGGCCCCGGCTTCCTTCACCAGCCTCATCATCAAGGCGCCCGCGCACACCAGCACCTCTTTATTGGCGAAGGCGACAATGGCGCCCCGGCGGGCCGCCGCCAGGGTCGGCTCCAATCCGGCCGCCCCCACGATGGCCGCGACCACCAACTCAGCCGGCCGTGCCGCCGCTTCCGTCACGGCGGCAGCCCCGGCCGCCACCTCGATGCCGGTTCCGGACAGCGCGTCCTTGAGGTCCTGGTAATGGACATCGTCGGCGACCACCGCCAGTCGGGCGCGTAGGGCCACCGCCTGTTCGGCCAACAGCCTGACATTGCGCCGAGCGGTCAGCGCCTCGACGACAAACCCCTCCGGAGCGCGCGACAGGAGATCGACAGTATTGACGCCGACAGACCCCGTGGCGCCCAGTACCGTCACCGAGCGGGGTTTTCCCCTCTCCCCAGCATCTACCACCATGCGTACGCGTCTCCTGCCAAGGCGTGGAACAGGGCGAGCACCGGGGCCGCGGCGATCAGCCCATCGATACGGTCCAAAATGCCCCCGTGGCCGGGGATGAGGGTGCCGGAATCCTTGACGTCGTAGCGACGCTTGAAGGCCGATTCGAACAGATCGCCCACCTGCCCCATCACCGCCAGCAACCCCGCCAGCGCGGCGGCGAACAAGGGCCGGGCGGCTCCCGCCGCCATCGCCGCCATCCCGCCAACGGCGGCGGCCGACGCCATGCCACCGATCAGCCCCGCCCAGGTCTTCTTGGGACTGATCCGTGGCGCCAGCTTCGGGCCGCCGATGCTCCGCCCGGCGGCATAGGCGCCGATATCGGTCGCCCAGATTACCAGCAAAAGGTAGAGAAGCAGCGCCAACCCGCCCCGTGGATCGTCGCGCAGCCAAACCAGCGCGATGAAACCGAGAGCGACATAAGGCAGGCCCAGGGCGATCACCCAGCGATCCCCTCCGCCCGCCGACCCGATGGCGAGATACACCACACCTGTCAGAGCGAAGAGCACTAGGAGCGCCGGCATCGGCCCGGCCACGGCGTTACCGATCAGGACGGCGACAATGGACAGATAGCACAGGTATTCCGCGCGCCCGCCGCCGGGCCTGACCATGCGTCCCCACTCACGCACGGCAACCAACGCTGCCGCCACGATCAGGGCTTGAAACACCCAGCCGCCAAACCACACGGCGCCCAGCACCAGCGGCCCCAGAACCAGGGCCGACAGAACGCGAGCCTTGAGGTCTCCGGCCTTACCGGGAACTGACGGCGCCGTACCGGCGCTCGCGCCGACGGAACTCTTGGATTGCATCTTCCAGGTCCCGCTTCGTGAAATCGGGCCAAAGGGTGTCAACGAACACCAGTTCGGCGTAAGCGGATTGCCACAGCAGGAAATTGCTGAGCCGCTTTTCGCCACTGGTCCGAATGACAAGGTCGGGGTCGGGAATATCCGAGGTCTGCAAGTGGTCGGCAAAAAGACGCTCGTCGATGTCGGCGGGGACGAGACGGCCTTGCCGGGCCAGTTCGGCCAACTGCCGGGCCGCCGCCGCGATCTCCTGCCGCGCCCCATAGCTGAGCGCCACCACCAAAGTCAGATCGCGGTTATCCCGGGTCAGAGCCTCGGCGTTGTCGATGAGCTTGATGATGTCCGGTGCCAGCCGCACCCGATCACCGATCACCCGCACCCGAACACCGTTCTTGTGCAGATCGGCGATCTCGCTGCGGAGATAGAACCGCAGGAGTTGCATAAGGTCAAGGACCTCGCTCTCCGGTCGGCTCCAGTTCTCCGAGGAGAAGCTATAGAGCGTCAGATAGCCGATGCCGAGTTCCTTGGCCGCCTCGATGGCGCGGCGGACGGCCTCCACACCCTTGCGATGACCCGCCGCGCGCGGCAGACCGCGCGCCTTGGCCCAGCGGCCATTGCCATCCATGATGATCGCCACGTGCACCGGTACCGCGCCGGGGCCGTGGGAACTCGCATAGGGCATAGGGGCGTCCGTTCCCGGTTGACATGGATCAACAGCATAACCGACCAGACTCTCTCACACCTCAGACTTGCATGATGTCCTTTTCCTTGCTCGACAGCATTTCATCGATCTTCTTGATATGCTGGTCGGTCAAAGATTGAACTTGATCGGCGAGCTTCTTGTGCTCGTCCTGGCTGATATCACCGTTTTTTTCCGCTCTTTTCAGCATATCCATGCCGTCGCGTCGAACATTGCGCACCGCCACGCGACCCTGCTCGGCATACTTTGCGGCGACCTTGGTCAATTCCTGACGGCGCTCCTGATTGAGATCGGGAATCGGCACGCGAACCGTCTGACCTTCCGTCTGGGGATTGAGGCCGAGGCCGGCGTCGCGGATCGCCTTCTCCACCGCCTTGACCATGCCGCGATCCCACACCTGCACCGTGATCAGGCGCGGCTCCGGCACGCTGACGGTCGCCACCTGGGTCAGCGGCATGTGGGAGCCGTAGGCGTCGACATGCACCGGCTCAAGAAGACCGGCGGAAGCGCGCCCGGTCCTCAGACCCGCGAATTCCTTGCGCAGGGCTTCCAGTGCCCCGTCCATGCGCCGCTTCACGTCGGAGATGTCGACCTCGGCCACGGTGGTGTCCCCTTTCTATTGGTTATTCTTCTTCAGTGATGATGGTGAACCGCCCCCGGCCAGCCATAACTTCCGCAAAGGCGCCCGGCGTATGGATCGAAAACACCAGTATGGGAATTTTATTCTCACGCGCCAACGAAATAGCGGATGCGTCCATGACCTGGAGGTCGCGCGACAGGACGTCAAGGTAGGTAAGCCGCTCGTAACGCTGGGCGCCCTCCACCTTCTTCGGGTCGGCGGAATAGACACCATCCACCTTGGTCCCCTTGAGCAAGGCGTCACACCCCATTTCGGAGGCGCGCAAGGCGGCGGCGGTATCGGTGGTGAAGAAGGGGTTGCCGGTGCCGGCGGCGAAGATCACCACCCGGCCTTTTTCCATGTGGCGTACGGCGCGCCGACGGATGTAGGGCTCGCAGACGGTGGACATCGGGATCGCCGACTGAACCCGCGTGTGCACGCCCATGCGCTCCAGGGCGCTTTGCATGCTGAGCGAGTTCATCACCGTGGCGAGCATGCCCATGTAGTCGGCGGTGGCGCGTTCCATGCCGGTGGCGGCCGCCGAGATGCCACGGAAGATGTTGCCGCCGCCGATCACCAGGCTGACCTGGATGCCCATGCACGTGACGGCGCGGACTTCGCCCGCCACGCGTTCGACAGTTTCCGGATCGATGCCGTACTCGCGGCCGCCCATAAGGGCTTCACCCGAGACCTTGAGCAGGACACGACGGTAACGGGCTCCCATCGGCACGGCTTGTTCGGTACGTTCCATAAGGACGCGCTCCTGGTCAGATCAAGGTCTCGGGACGATGCGAGTTCGGGTCGATCAGGCCTTCGTGCCGGCCGCGGCGGCGACTTCGGCCGCGAAGTCCGACTGCTCCTTCTCGACGCCCTCGCCCAGAGCCATGCGAACGAAGCCGGTCAGCTTGATTGGCGCCCCCACCTCCTTGGCGGCGGCCTCGACGATCTTGCGGACCTTGGTTTCGCCGTCGATGACATAGGTCTGCTCAAGCAGAACGACCTCCTCATAGTACTTCCGGACGCGGCCCTCGACCATCTTGGCGATGATCTCGGCCGGCTTGCCGGACGTGGCGGCCTGCTCGGTCAGGATGGCCTTCTCGCGCTCCAGGTTGGCCGGATCGACGTCGGTAATGTCGACCGCGTCGGGACGGGCGGCGGCGATGTGCATGGCGATCTGCTTGCCCAGGTCCGCCAGCTTGCCGGCGTCGCCGGTCGACTCCAGCGCCACCAGCACGCCGATCTTGCCCAGGCCCGGAGCCAGCGACGAGTGCATGTAGCTGGCGACCACGCCCGCGGAAACCTCAAGACGGGCCGCGCGGCGCAGGTTCATGTTCTCGCCGACGGTGGCGATCAGGTTGGTGAGCTTGTCGCTTACCGTGCCCGAGGTGCCAGGATAGACGGTCTGCTTCAGGGCCTCCACATCGCCGTTGCCGGCGAGCGCCAGTTCGGCCAAGGTGGACGCGGCCGACTGGAAGTCGGCGTTGCGGGCAACAAAGTCCGTCTCGGCGTTCAGTTCGATCACGGCGCCGATGCCGCCCTTGGTCGCCACGGCCACCAACCCCTCGGCGGCCACGCGGCCCGACTTCTTGGCGGCGGCGGCGAGGCCCTTCTTGCGCAGCCAGTCAACGGCGGCTTCCATGTCGCCGCTGGTTTCCGACAGCGCCTTCTTGCAATCCATCATGCCGGCGCCAGTCTTGTCGCGCAGCTCCTTGACGAGCGAGGCGGTGATTTCGGCCATGTTCGACCCCTTTTTCGATATCCCGTTATAACCAATCGTTCAAACTGCCGTGCTCGCAAAAAAGGGCAGCCGGGGGAAGGCCTCCCTGTCCGGCTGCCCCTTATGCCATCGGCCTTATGCCTGAGCCGGAGCGGCCTCGCCCTCGGAGCCCTCGCTCTCGGGCAGGTCCTCGCCCGGAATCTCCTCGGCGGAGCCCACGTCAATGCCGGCGGCGACCATCTCGGCCTGCAGGCCGTCCAGCACCGCACCCGAGATCAGGTCGCAGTAGGAGTCGATGGCGCGCAGGGCGTCGTCGTTGCCGGGAATCGGGAAGGCGATGCCGTCCGGGTTGGAGTTCGAGTCGATGACGGCCACCACCGGGATGCCCAGCTTGTTGGCTTCCTGAACAGCGATCGACTCCTTGTTGGTGTCGATGATGAACAGGATGTCGGGCAGGCCGCCCATCTCCTTGATGCCGCCCAACGCGCGCTCCAGCTTGTCGCGCTCGCGGGTCAGCTCCAGGATTTCACGCTTGGTCAAACCCTGGGTCTCGACCGACAGGCGCTCCTCCATCTCCTTCAAGCGGCGGATCGACTGGGAGATGGTCTTCCAGTTGGTCAGCATGCCGCCGAGCCAGCGATGGTTCACGTAGTACTGGCCGCAACGGCTGGCCGCCAGGGCGACCCGCTCCTGCGCCTGACGCTTGGTGCCAACGAAGAGCACGCGGCCACCGCCGGCCACCACGTCGCGCACCGCCTGCATGGCGCGGCCCAGCATCGGGACCGTCTGCTCCAGGTCGATGATGTGGACGTTGTTGCGGACGCCGTAGATGTACGAGG
>DASPMK010000190.1:0-4574 GCA_035627075.1 Azospirillaceae bacterium | reverse complement strand
CTCGCCGATCTGGCGGGCGGCCTTGCGTACTTCGGTTTCCTCGGCGGTTTCCTCCATCTCGATGCTGCCCTCCTTGAAGGCCTCCTCGGCCTCCTTGGGGCTGATGGCGCGGTCGACGTCGTGATGTTCGACATTCACCTTTTCCCGCTTCAAGGAGACGGTCTCCTCGACCGGCCGCTCGACCACGCGGGTGCGGGCGCGCACGCCGCCGCGCGACACCTGCCGCTTGCCGACGTTGACCTCTTCCTCGACCTCCTTGATGGATTGCGACTCTTGGTGCCGCTGCCTTTGCGACTGTTGGCGCTGCTCCTGTTCGGCCAGCCCCTCCGGCTCGTGGGCGCCATGCTCGTGCATGAGATCGATGGCCTGATCGGCCTTGTCGTCCTCGACCTGCGCGATTACTACCGTGCCGCCCTCGCCGATGGCCTCGGCGTAAGCCTGGATTTCATAATCCTCGAAGCCTCGTTCGGATAGCGCGTCCTCGATGTTGCCGCTGTCCTGGTTGAGCTGGGCAATGTCGCGGGCACCGATGTCACCGCGTGAAAAAGTCTGACACAACTTTTGCGCCTGATCGGCGTCATCGAACAGCCCGATGATGGTCGTTGGCATGGCAACTCCTGATGTGTTTGTTCGGAGTAGGGATTCGGGGCGAGGCGATCAGTTGCGGTCTTCCGTGTCGGGCGGCGGCAAGCGCTCGATGTCGGCTTCCGCGCGGCGGAGCGTGATGCATGAGCGCCGATGGTGGGTGGAGCGATGCCGTGTCATCCGAACCTCTTCCACCACCTTCAGTCGTTTCACCACAACGGCGACTTCCTCGTGCAACGGAATGATAGTGGTGTCGCCCTCCTGGCGTACCGGCTCGGGCGCGTCGACCCAACGGTCGACCGGCACCCGTTCCACCTCCACCTTCTCCACGGACTGAGGTTCGTCGATCTCCTGTTCTTCCTGGGTGATGCGCTTGTTCACCCGCACGATGCCGGTGACGTGGCGCCGCTTATCCACATGGGCGGTCTCTTCGACCAAAGGTATGGTTTCTCGGTCCGTTTCAATTGCCACGGCTGTGGGCTCCCTCGCGTCCCGGATCGGTAGTTCGAAAACCGCGTCCGCCCGGCGACGTTCCACCGCAGTGCAAAATAATTCAGCACCCGGCCGTCGTGGGCGGGGCGGAACCCCCGCCCTGGCGAGCGGTTGATCCCTCGTCCGCAACGCCGGGAAAAAAGGGGGGAGTCCGATGGCCGCCAACGCTGCCGTTCTTGCGGTTATCGATGTCGGGACCGGGGATGGAGCGATCCTCGACGCGTTGCGTCACGACGCCCTTGCCGCGCTGGAGGAGCGCATTTTGCCGGGCTATCTCATAGCGCGGCGCTGGTATGCCGCCAAGGACGCCGGGCCGCCGCGGGTGAAGGTGGCCGAGGCCGTGCCGTTCGGTGCCGGGGACGGGCGCTTCCTGCTGACGCTGTTGCATGCCCATCTGCCGGGGCAGGCGGCGCAACGCTATTTTCTGCCGCTGGCGACGGTCACCAACGGCAGTATCGACGCCGGTAATCCGGCGGTGGTCGGGCGGCTCAAGCGTGGTGATCAGGAAGTTCTGCTGATCGACGCTTTTGCCCACGACCGTTTCGTCACCGCCCTGGTCGAGGGCATCCGCCGGGGCGAGAGCCCATCGGGGGCGGGCCTGCGCTTCCGCCGCACCAGCGCGCTGACCAAGCGGGAAGCGCGGCTCGACAGAAACCCCACCATCCGGCCGTTAGGGGCGGAGCAGTCCAATACTTCCATTGCCATCGGCGATGCCGCTATCCTCAAGGGCTTTCGCAAACTGGAATCCGGTGTCCATCCCGAGGTGGAGATCGGCTGGTTTCTTACCGAAAAGGCGCGCTTTGCCAACACTCCAGCCCTGTTGGGGACGGTGGAGTGGGTGGATGGGGCCGGTAACGCTACGGCGCTTGGCGTGCTTCAATCCTGGGTGCCCAACCGGGGCGACGGCTGGCGGTTCGTGCTGGACCAGCTTACCGCCCGTGTCGGTGAGGTGAACGGCGGCGCCAGCCTTGCCATACCGGGGTTGCTGCCGTGGCTGCGCCGGCTGGGCCAACGCACGGCCGAGATGCATCAAGCCTTCGCCGAGGATACCGACGACCCCGCCTTCCGGCCCCAGCCGGTGGACGTCCGCCTCGTGTCATCATGGACGCGATCGGTTCGCGCCCTGGCGGAGCAGGCGCTGACCGGGTTGGAGGCGACTCGCCAGCGCCTCGATCCTTACCTCAAGGCCGAGGTGGAGGATTTGCTGGAGCGGCGCGACGAGCTTATGGAGCGCATCGCCACCCTGGCGCCGGAGGATCTTCGCGCCGTCGCCACCCGGCTGCACGGCGATTTCCACCTGGGCCAGGTGCTGGTGGCCGGCGACGACGCCATGATTCTCGACTTCGAAGGCGAACCGATGCGGCCGCTGGAGGACCGGCGGGCCAAGCATTGCCCATTGAAGGACGTGGCGGGGATGCTGCGCTCCTTCGCCTATGCCGCCGCCTCGGCGGCTCGGACGTTGCCGCCGGACGTGCCCGGCTGGCGGCGCAACGCCATCATCCGGGCGCTGGACGGCTGGGCCGGCGACGCCACCGCCGCCTTTTTCAATGGCTATCGTGCCGCCATCGGCAACTCCCGCGCGCTGCCCGCCGACCCCGGCCATACCGTGCGTCTGTTGCGTCTGTTCCTGCTGGAAAAGGCGCTCTACGAGGTGATCTACGAGCAGGCGAACCGGCCGGACTGGCTGGCGATCCCGGTGCGCGGGGTACTGATGCTGCTGGATGCCCCATCGATGATGGCCCACGACTCCGAAGGACACGCCGCCATCCTGCCCACCGTGGCACCGGAGGCCGAGGTGGCCGAGACCGGCCCCGAAATGGACGAGGTCAAGGCCATGGCCGAGCCTGAACCGGAACCCACGGCGCTTGACCGTCTGGCTGAGCGGATGGGCATCGAGGTCGACTACGTCAATGCCATTGGCGGGACGGTGCGCATCTCGGACGACGTCAAGCGCGCGTTGCTGGCCGCCATGGGCGAACCGGCCGACGATGAACTGGCTGCCAAGGCGCGGCTCGACACCTTGGAGCGGGAGGAACTGGCGCGTCCGCTGCCGCCGGTGATCGTGGTGCGGGGCGAGAGGATGCCGCTCCTGGGTCCCATCACTCTGCCGAAGGGCAGCGAAACCGTGCGCTGGACGATCATCTGCGAGGACGACAGCGAGTGGCGCGGCGAAGACGTCTTCACCGACCTGATACTGGTGCGCGAGGCCATGCTGGATGGGGAGGCGGTGGAACAGCGAGTGCTGGCGCTCGATTGTCATCTGCCGCTGGGCTATCACGGCCTGCGCATCGATTCCGACAGCCTGTCGGCCGAAACCCGCGTCATCGTCGCTCCCGACCGCTGCTGGATGCCGGAAGGGCTGGGGGAGGAAAAACGCATTTGGGGTATTTCCGCTCAACTCTATCTGCTGCGCTCCCGATGCAACTGGGGGATCGGCGACTATACCGACCTGAAGCGGCTGGTGGAGGTGACGGCGGGGTTGGGGGGCCATGTCGTGGGTCTCAACCCGCTTCACGCCATGTTCACCGACGCGCCCGAGCACGCCAGCCCGTACTCACCGGCCAGTCGGCTGTTCCTCAATATCCTTTATATCGACGTCACCGCCATTCCTGAGTTTGAGCATTTCGTGCCCAAGGGCGGACCGATGGACGATCCTGCCTTCATGGCGACGTTGCGGAGCGCCAGGGAATCCGACCTGGTGGACTATGCCGCCGTGGCGAAGGTCAAGATGCCGATGCTGGAGGCGCTCTATCAGGTCTTCGTCGAGGAGGGTGAGCCGTCCCGCCATGCCGCCTTTGAATTGTTCCGCGAGGAGCAGGGCGCCGCCCTGGAGCGGCTGTGCCTGTTTCAGGCGTTGCGCGAACGGATGGCGGCACAGGACCCGGCATGGGCCGACTGGCGGAAGTGGCCGCCGGCCCTTCAGGCGCCGGAGTCGGCTGCCGTCCACCGTTTCGCCATCGAGCGGCAGGACCGCATCGACTTCCTCGCCTGGACACAGTGGATTGCCGACCTCCAACTGGCCGAGGCGGCGGAGGCCGCGCGAAACCAGGAGATGCTGATCGGGCTGTACCGCGACCTCGCCGTAGGTGCCGACGCCGCCGGGGCGGAAACCTGGATCAAGCCGCGCGTGGTGATCTCAGGCACCCATGCCGGCGCGCCGCCCGACCTGTTCAATCCCGCCGGGCAGGATTGGGGCCTGCCGCCCTTCGGCCCCCATGCCCTGCGCGAGGAGGCCTACGCCAGCTTCATCGAACTGGTCCGCGCCAACATGCGCCACGCCGGGGGCTTGCGCATCGACCACGTCATGGCGCTTCAGCACCTTTACTGGGTGCCGGAGGGCAAGAGGGCGGACGAGGGGGCCTATGTCACCTATCCGCTCGACGACCTCGTCGGCATCCTGGCGCTGGAGAGCCATCGGCATCAGTGCCTCGTGGTGGGCGAGGACCTGGGCACCGTCCCCGAAGGCTTTCGTGAGCGCATGACCCAGTCGGGGATCC
>DASPMK010000189.1:0-5845 GCA_035627075.1 Azospirillaceae bacterium | reverse complement strand
GGGTTGGTCGTCGGCACGGATCTGGTGCCGGCGATGCTCGCTACCGCCGTGCGCCGCGCCCAGGCGGCCGGCGCCGCCAAGCTCTCCTTCGCCGCCTGCGATATGGAGTGCATGCCGTTCCGCGACGGCTGGTTCGACCGCGCCACCTGCCGCTTCGGGATCATGTTCGCGCCGCACCCGGCCAAGGCGCTGACCGAAATCCGCCGCGTGCTGCGGCCGGGCGGACGGCTGGCGATGATGGTGTGGGGTCCGCGGGCCGACAACACCCTGTTTCGCGAGGTGGGCGCCGCTGTGGAGACGGCCATCGGCCACCGGCCCGAGCACCTCTCGGACTTCGCCACCCTCTTCCGCTACGCCGCCCCCGGCAGCCTGGGCGCCCCGCTTGCCCAAGCCGGTTTCGAACTGATCGAAGAGCACGACCTGAAGCCGGTCGGTCGGGTGCCGGCGGACCGGCCGTTCTGGCAGGCCACGCTGGACATGACCTTCGCGCACGCGGTTTTCGCCCTCGACGCCGCCCCGCGCAAGGCGCTGGAGGCCGACATTATCGGCCGTTTTGGTGGGTTGGCCGAGGGCGGACAGGTGGCGCTCCATATCCACGCCCGCATCGTTACGGCGGTCAAGCCGGTGTGATCCGGCATCTATACCGAAACGATACATATCAATTCGATATATCGCCTTGAAACTCATAATTTTTCACGTACATTGCACCGCGGGAGGAGTGAGCAATGGACGTGAAGACCATGTGCCTGGGTGTGCTGACCTTGCGCGATGCCTCGGGCTATGAAATCCGCAAGATGTTCGAGGAAGGGCCGTTCGCCCACTTCCACGAGGCCGGCTTCGGCTCGATCTATCCGGCCTTGAAAAAGCTGCATGAGGAAGGGCTGGTCACCGTTACCGCCGCCCAGCAGACATCCCGCCCCGACAAGAAGGTCTACCGCATCACCGACGAGGGTATGGCCGTGTTCCGCAAGGCGCTGCAACGCCTGCCCGAACCCGATCACATGCGTTCCGAATTCACCTTCATGCTGTTCTTCGGGCACCTGATGGTGCCGGGGCATCTGGAGGTGGTCATCGCCGACCGGCTGGCGTGGCTGCGCAAGACCGTGGCCGAGATGGATGCGGCAACCTGCGAGTCCCCGCCCCCGGCCGGCGCCCGGTTCATCCACGGCATGGGGCTGGCGATCTACCGGACCTGCATTGACTACCTGGAAGAGCACAAACACGAACTGATCGGCGCCGCCATCGCCGATCAAAAGGCCGCGGAATGATCCGGGCGGCCCAACAGGAAAAGCACATCAAGAGGCTGAATCCATGAGCCGTTCCTACATCATCGCGGGCATCATCACCGTGGCCGCCGTCGCGTGGATCGCGTCGGGCCAGATCGGTGGCGGGAAGGCGGCCGACGCTTCAGCCGGAGCCCAGCCGGAGCCCGTCGTCCAGGCGCCCGTCGTTCCGGCGGTGCGGGTGGCGCGGCTGAGCGCCGAACCCATGGCCAATGAGGTGGTGCTCCAGGGACGTACCCAGTCCGAACGCTCGGTCGAGCTGAAAAACGAAGTGCGTGGCCGCGTCGAGGCGGTGCTGGCCGAACGCGGTTCCCGCGTCAAGGAGGGCGACGCCATCGTCCGTCTGGCGGTGGAGGGCCGGCAGCACGCGCTGGTTCAGGCCAAGACGCTGGTCGCCCAGCGACAGATCGAGTACGACGCCGCGGCCAAGCTGACCAGCAAGGGCTTCAATTCCGAGATCGAGTTGGCCCAGGCCCGCACCAACCTGGACGCCGCCCGCGCCGCTTTCCGGCAGGCCGAGCTGGACCTCGCCCATACCGTCATCACGGCGCCGTTCGCCGGCGTGCTCGACACGCGGCCGGTGAACGTCGGCGACTATCTCGACATCGGCAAGCCGGTGGCCACCGTGGTCGACCTCGACCCCATCCGGGTGGTGGGCTTCGTGTCCGAGCGGCAGGTGGCGCAACTCGGCGTCGGCGGCATCGGCCACGCCCTGATCCTTGACACCGTCGAGCGCGATGGCCGGATCAGCTACATCAGCGCCACCGCCGATCCGGCGACCCGCACCTTCCGCGTCGAGGTCGACGTGCCGAACCCCGACCACCGCATCGTCGACGGGCTGACCGCGCAAATCCGCCTGCCGCTGGAGCAGAAGCTGGCGCATCGGGTGAGCCCCGCCGTGCTGACCCTGGCCGACGACGGCACCATCGGCGTCAAGCTGGTCGATCCGGGCAACCACGTCCGCTTCGTCCCTGTCCAGATCCTGGGCCGGGCCGCCGAGGGCGTGTGGCTCGACGGGCTGCCGCGTGAGGCCCTGCTGATCACCGTCGGCCAGGAGTTCGTCGTCCACGGCCAAGAAGTGAAGCCGGTGCCGGCGGCGGGGGGGCTTTCATGAAACGCATCATCGCCGCATCGCTGACGCGCGCCCGCACGGTCCTGGCAACGCTGATCCTGCTGCTGGTGGCGGGAACCATCGCGTGGCAGGAAATTCCCAAGGAATCCGAGCCGGACATCAACATCCCCATCATCTACGTCAGGCTTGGCCTGGAGGGCATCAGCCCCGAGGACGCCGAGCGCCTGCTGCTGCGCCCGATGGAACAGGAACTGAAGACCATCGAGGGGCTGAAGGAAATGCGTTCCACCGCATTCCTGGGCGGCGGCAACGTGGTGATGGAATTCGACGCCGGCTTCGACGCCGACAAGGCGTTGCAGGACGTGCGCGAGAAGGTCGACCTCGCGCAACCCGACCTGCCGCAGGAGGCGGACGAGCCGACCGTCCACGAGGTCAATTTCTCGCTGTTCCCGGTGCTGGTGGTGATCCTGTCCGGCGACGTGCCGGAGCGCACCCTGCTGCATCTGGCGCGCGACCTGAAGGACCGCATCGAAGGCATTCCGGCCGTGCTGAAGGCCGAGATCGCCGGCGACCGCGACGAGTTGGTGGAGGTCGTCATCGATCCCATGCGGATCGAAAGCTACGGCCTGAACGCCAACGAGGTGATCCAGCTGTTCCAGCGCTCCAACCGGCTGGTGGCGGCGGGCAACCTGGACACCGGACAGGGACGCTTCCCCATCAAGGTGCCGGGCCTGTTCGAGGATGTGGAAGACATCTGGAACATGCCGGTGAAGGTCAACGGCGACGCGGTGGTGCGGGTGCGCGACATCGCCGATATCCGTCGCACCTTCAAGGACGCCGACAGCTTCGCCCGCGTCAACGGCCGACCGGCCATTGCGCTGGAAGTCTCCAAGCGCGCCGGCGAGAACATCATCGAAACCATCGAAAGGGTCCGCGACGTCGTCGAGCACGAGCGCCAGTTCTGGCCCGAAGGCGTCAAGACCACCTATTCCCAGGACCGTTCGCAGGACATCCGCACCATGCTGGGCGACCTGCAGAACAACCTGGCGATCACCGTGCTGCTGGTGATGGTGATCGTGGTGGCGGAACTGGGGCTGGGCACCTCTCTGCTGGTGGGCGTGGCGGTGCCGGGGTCGTTCCTGGCGGCGATCCTGACGTTGTACGCCATGGGCTATACCATCAACATCGTGGTGTTGTTCGGCCTGATCCTGTCGGCCGGCAACGTGGTGGACGGCGCCATCGTCGTTACCGAGTACGCCGACCGCAAGATACAGGACGGCATGCCGCCCCGGCACGCCTACCCCCTGGCCGCCAAGCGCATGGCGTGGCCGATCATCGCCTCCACCGCCACCCAGCTCGCTGCCTTCGCGCCGTTGCTGCTGTGGCCGGGCGTGGTGGGCGAATTCATGAAGTTCCTGCCGATCAGCCAGTTCGCCACGCTGACGGCGGCGCTGATGATGGCGCTTCTGTTCATCCCGGTCATCGGCGCCGTCTTCAGCCGGCCCAGCCGCATCGCCGCCGCCCGGCGCCATGACGATGACGACGACTCCGATCCGGTCGATCCGCCGCACGAGTTGAAGGGGCCGTACGTGACGGTGCTCCGCTGGTCGTTGCGGCACCCGTGGACGGTGCTGGTGTCGGCGGCGGTGCTGCTGGTCGGCATCCAGGCCTACTACGCCATGCATGGCAATGGCGTGGAGTTCTTCCCCGATGTCGAGCCGCAGAACGCCAAGGTGCTGGTGCATGCCCGCGGCAACCTGTCGATCCAGGAGAAGGATGCGCTGGTCCGCGAGGTGGAAAGGCGCGTGCTGGCGTTGGACGACTTTACCAGTGTCTACACCCGCTCCGGCAGCCCCGCCCCCGGCTCCAACATGGGCGAGAGTCTGGCAGAGGACGTGATCGGCCAGATCACGCTGGAGTTCAAGGAGTGGCAGGTGCGCCGCAAGGCCGACACGGTGCTGGCCGATATCCGCGAGCGCACGGCCGACCTTGTCGGCATCACCGTGGAAACGCGCAAGCAGGAAGGCGGCCCGCCCACCGGCAAACCTGTACAGGTGCAGTTGGCCTCGCGCCAGCCCGACCTGTTGCCCGCCGCGGTACAGCATGTCCGTCGCGGTTTCGAGGCCATCGGGGGCTTGCGCGACGTGGAGGATAGCCGGCCGCTGCCCGGCATCGAATGGCAGGTCAACGTCGATCGCGCCCAGGCCGCCAAGTTCGGGCTGGATCTGTCGGCGGTGGGCGACTCGGTCCGGCTGATCACCAACGGCTTGAAGATCGCATCCTACCGTCCGGACGATTCCGACGACGAGATCGACATCGTCCTGCGCTACCCGCAAAACCTGCGCTCCATCGACCAACTCGACGATATCCGCATCGAAACCGGCAAGGGAGCCATTCCCATCGCCAACTTCGTCGACCGCGCCCCCAAACCCAAGGTGGGGCAGATCGATCGGGTGGACGGCAGCCGGGTGATGACCGCCCAGGCCGACGTGCGGCCCGGCGTGCTGGCCGACGACAAGGCGCAGCAACTGCGCCAGTGGCTGGCCGCCAATCCGCTCGACTCACGCGTGGAATACACCTTCAAGGGCGAGGACAAGGAGCAGAAGGAAAGCCAGGAGTTCCTGACCCGCGCCTTCGGGGCGGCCATGTTCATCATGGCCATCATCCTGGTAACGCAGTTCAACAGCTTTTATTCGGCCTTCCTGATCCTGACGTCGGTGATCTTGTCGACCATCGGCGTCACCATCGGGCTGATCCTCACCGGCCAGACCTTCGGCGTGGTGATGACCGGCGTGGGCGTGATCGCGCTGGCCGGCACGGTGGTGCAGAACAACATCGTGCTGATCGATACCTACGATCAGTACATCAAGACGGAGTCCACCGCCTTCGATGCCATCCTGCGCACTGGCGCCGAGCGCGCCCGGCCGGTGCTGCTGACGGCGTTCAACACGGTGCTGGGCCTGCTGCCGCTGGCCTTCGGTGTCAACATCGACCTGTTGACCCGCGAGGTAACGCAAGGAGCGCCGGCGGCGCAGTGGTGGGTGCAGCTTTCCACCGCCATCGTCTTCGGCCTGTCGTTCGCCACGGCGCTGACGCTGTTGGTCACCCCTTGCGCGCTGATGGTCAAGGATAACCTGCACGACTGGCGGATACGGCAGATGCGATGGCTGGCCAGCCGGTGGCGCCACCGCCCGGTCGAGCGCGAGCAGGCGCGGCAACCGGCGGAATAAAATAACGCTTGCGGTGGATCGGGGATCAAAAAGGCTGGTATGACCGTTTGATCCTCGACGTCCCCTCCGGAGGCGATGCCATGGGCCTGATCGACAGCCTGACCGTCCGCGCCGGCGCCTATTACATCATGGCCGGCAGCGAACCGGGGGTGGACTTCGTGGTCCGCCTGACCGGCGAGGACGACATCCGCCACGCCAACGCCCTTGTGGCCGGCACGACCACCGACTCGCCTCATATCGGCGGCAAGGTGGTGCCCACG
>DASPMK010000188.1:0-6205 GCA_035627075.1 Azospirillaceae bacterium | reverse complement strand
GCCCCTGAAGGGACTCGCCTTTGCCCTCAAACGCCGGGCGCGCGCCTCCGCGCGCTTGGCTTTCGCGCCCACGCGGGCGCGCCGCCGCGGTCGCGGCGACCGACGAGCGATTGAAAAGTCATTTCAATCGCTCGTCGGTATGATCCGGCGGAAAGAAGGAAGGGCCGGAGCTTCCCGGCCCTTCTTCATTTGCCGATCAGCTTTTGCCGCAGACCTCTTGCAGCACCCGCAATTGCTCGGCGAACAGAGACGACAGGGCGTCGATCTGCTGCGACAGCAAGGTGCTCACCTCGTCCACAGGCTCGGGCGCCACTTCCGGTTCCGGTGCCTTGGCGAGCGCCTGGGCCGCCGGAGTGAAAACCGGCAGGATGCGGGTCTTGTCCAGGAAGGGATAGGTCGGCGCGCTGACCGGTCGGCCGGGACGGTGGGCGAACACCGCCTTCCAGTCGATTTTGGCCCCGGCTTCGAACAGCGCCCCCAGGGTTTCCATAAGCCGGTCGTCGCGCCCCTGGGCATCGAAGCACGCCAACCACGGTATACCGGGCAGATTCCGGGCAGCCAGAGGCATCAGGCTGGGCCGCATCCCCAACTCGACCACGATCAGGTTAGAATCCTCCGGCAGGGACTGCAATGCCTCATGGAAGCGGACGGGCTCGCGAACATGGCGCACCCAATAGCCCGGTGTGGCGACCATGCCCCGGTCGGCGCGATGGCCCAGGAGGGTGGAGTAGAACGCCATGCGCGGTTCGGCCAACGCCAGACCCGCTACCACGCTCGCCCATTCCTCAAGGACCGGGTCCATCAGCGGCGAGTGGAAGGCGTGTGAAACCTTCAGCCGCGTCACCCGCACGCCTTGGCCGCGCAATGTCTCCAGTACGCCGTTCAATGCCCCGGCCTCGCCCGACAGCGTCAGGCTTTCCGGTCCGTTGACGGCGGCGATCGCCACGCGGCCTCCGGTCGCCTCCAGCAGTGGGGTCACTTTGGCCGATTCCGTCGCCACGGCCGCCATGGCGCCGCCGGCCGGCAAACCCTGCATCAGCCGTCCCCGCTTCGCCGCCAGGATCAGAGCGGATTCCACGTCCAGCACCCCGGCGATGACGGCACCGGCGATCTCGCCGATGGAATGGCCGATCACGCCCGCAGGCTCGATCCCCCACGAGCGCAGCAGGTCGGCCAGTGCCACGGCAAATGCTGTTACCGCCGGCTGGGTGACGGCGGTCTGCTCCAAGGCTTCCGCCTCGTTCGTATCGAACAGCAATTCGGTCAGCGGTTTGGGCAGGTGGGGGGCCAGGATGGCCTCGGCCCGTTTCAGACTGTCCCGGAAAACCGGCTCGCGTTCGGCCAACCGGCGGCCGACGCCGGCCACCTGCGAACCCTGTCCGGACAGGGCGAAGATCACTTTCGGCGCGCTGGAAACCGGCTGTCGCCCGTTTCTCGCCAGCACCTCCAGCCGATCGGCCAGTTCCGCGGGATCAGCCCCGGCCACCGCCATGCGGCACGGGAAGGCGTTGCGGCCGATGGCCGCCGTCCGTGCCAGATCGTGGAGTGCGGCGGGATCGCCGTGATGCAGACGGGCGGCGTAGCGCTCCGCCAGCACCGCCAAGGCCGGCGGCGTGCGCGCCGACAAAACCAGCGGCACCGCCTCATCCGGCTCGGCCGCCGCCCGGGTTGACCCGGGCGGCGGGCCGAGAATGACGTGAGCATTGGTGCCGCTCATGCCGAAGGCGCTGACCGCCGTTGCCGACGCCGTGCCGTCGCCGGTCATGGGCCATGGCTGCGCCCGGTCGGCAACGCGCACCGGAGTCTCGGCCCATGGAATCATCGGGTTGGGCGTGCGCAGATGGAGCGAGGGCGGCACCCGGCCATGGTTCATCGCCAGTACCACCTTCAGCAACCCGGCCAGACCCGCCGCTGCCTCCAGGTGGCCGACGTTGGTTTTGACCGAACCGATCAGCAACGGCCGTCCCGCCTCCCGGTTCTCGCCGTAGACCTTGGCGAGCGCCGAAACTTCGATAGGATCGCCCAACGCGGTGCCGGTGCCGTGGGCCTCGACATAGCCCACGCCCGCCGGGTCTATGCCGGCATCGTCCAGCGCGGCGCGCAACACCGCCTGCTGTGCCTGTCCGTTGGGCGCGGTCAGCCCGTTCGACGGACCATCGTGGTTGACGGCGCTGCCCCGGATCACCGCCCAGACGCGGTCGCCATCGGCCTGGGCATCGGCCAGCCGTTTCAGCACCACGGTGATGGCACCCTCGCCGCGGGCATAGCCGTCGGCTCCGGCGTCGAAGGCCTTGCAGCGGCCCTCGGGCGACAGGGCGTTGAGGTGCGACAGGCACACCTGTCCCTCGGGGCTCAAGATCAGGTTGACGCCGCCGACGATGGCGAGCGGGCACTCCCCCGACCGCAAGGCCCGTACCGCCTGATGCAGCGCCACCAACGCCGACGAGCAGGCGGTGTCCAGCGCGAAGCTCGGCCCCTGAAGGCCCAGCAGGAAGGACAACCGTCCGGCAGCCACGCACAAAGCGGTGCCGGTATAGGCATAGGCGCCGATATCCGACAGGCGGCCCGAACGTTGCTGCGCCTGGATGTAATCGACGTTGCCAATGCCGATGAACACCCCGGCCCGGGAGCCCTTCAAGCTTGATGGCGCGATGGCGGCGTTCTCCAGTGCCTCCCAGGCGGTCATCAGCAACAGCCGTTGCTGCGGGTCCATTGCCTCCGCCTCGACCTGGGTCAGGTTGAAGAAACGGGGGTCGAAGGTTTCGATGTCGGCGAGGTAGGCGCCGCGATCGGTGGTCAGCGGTATCCCGGACGGCACGTCGGCGCGTGTCCAGCGCCCGGCCGGCGGCGCCCCGGTGGTGTCCACTCCCTGTTCCAAAAGCGTCCAGAACGTCTCGGGCGTCTCAACGCCGCCGGGCAGCCGGCAGCCGATGCCAACGATAGCGATGGCATGATCGGTCGGTGCCGCAGTCGTCTTGCGCGGCGCTTCGCTTTCGCCCATCGCCAGCAGCGCCGCCGCCAGCGCGTCGATGGTCGGGTTCTCGAACACGAACGGCACCGGCAGTTCCAGCCCCAGGGCGGCGTTCAAGCGGTTCAGAAGTTCCACCAGCCGCATGGAGGTGAAACCCGCCTCCATCAGCGGCACGTCCGCCGCTACCACGCCCTGCGGCGCGATCCGCCCGGCCTCGGCCAGCAGCGCGGCGCGCAGGCCCTCGCGGTCGCGGGTGAGCCAGGGCTCGCGCAGCCCCTCGCGCTCGGCACCGGCCAGATCCTCCAGCCGCTGGATGGCTTCGGTGAAGGCGCCGGCCCGGAACCGTTCGACGAAATGGAAACGCTGGAGCTTGCCGCTGGTGGTCTTAGGGATGCGCGTCACCGGCAGGCAATAATCGACGCCGATGCCCACCTTGCGCGCCACCAGATCCTTGATGGCCGAGGCCAGCGGCTGGAAGTCCTCCAGCGACCGGCGGAACAGCACGAACACCGCTACCGCCTCGCGGTCACCGCCCTCGAACGGCACGGCGCAGGCCGCCACCATGTTGAGGTCGAGGCCCGGGGCCTCGGCCGCCACCCGCTCGATGTCGTGGGGGTAGTAATTGACGCCATTGACGATCACCAAGTCCTTGCGCCGGCCGGTGATCACCAGCCGCCCGACACGCAGAAAGCCCAGATCGCCGGTGTCGAACCAGCCGTCGGCCGACAGCACCTTCCGCGTCGCCTCCAGGTTGTTGTAGTAGCCCTTCATCACACCGGGGCTGCGGATGTGGATGGCGCCGACCACGTCGTCGGGGCAGGCCAATCCCTCGTCGTCGACGATGCGGATTTCCACCCCCGGCAGCGCCCCGCCTACCTGGGCCAGCAGCACACGCTCGGGATCGGCGGAATCGTCCGACGGCTTGACCCGTGTGCCGACCGTAAGATACCGGCGATCGGCACCGTAGACGGTCATCCCCTCGCCGATGGGGATGGTGCTGACGCCCAACGTCGCCTCGGCCAGCCCATAGGATGGCGCCATCATGCCCGGTGCGAAGCCGTAGGGCTTCAGCGCCTCGATAAACTCCCAGGTCAGCGGGACCGAGATCGGTTCGGCCGCGTTCATGATGTAACGAAGCGCGCTCAGGTCCCAGTCGCGCGTCTCACGCGGCTTCATGTGCTTCAGCACATGGCGGAACGAATAATTGGGGCCGCCGGTGAAGCTGCCGCGGAAATCGCTCAGCACCTGCATCCAGATGGTCGGATGCCGACTGAACAGACGGGTGGGGATCAGGCACTGGTCCAGCCCGAAGACCAGCGGCATGATGTGGTAGAAGATGATACCGAGATCATGGGTCAGCGGCATCCAGCTGACGAACCGCCCGGTGCTGCGTCCTTTCTCGCCGATGTGCTCCATGATGGAGCTGACATTGGCGATCAGGTTGGCGTGGGTCAGCATCACGCCCTTGGGATCACCGGTCGACCCCGACGAGAACTGGATGAAGGCGATGTCGTCTGGCCCTACCCCGGCCGGTATTCCCGCGTCCTTCGGTTCGCGGAACACGCCGTCGGCGGTCAGCGCCCGGCCGGAAAGCCGTGCCAGCGCCTCGCGCTCAGGCTCCCCGGCGGCATCCGCCGCCGGCGCCAGCCTGTCGTCCACCGGGTGGTCGCAGGCGATCCAGGGATTCTTCAGGAAACGGGTGACGCGCAGAATCTTCAGCGCCGTTTCCTCGTTGCCCGGCGTGGCGACCGGCACCGGGATGATGCCGCCGATCAGGCAGGCCCAGAAGGTGAAAACGAAGAACTCGTTGTCGTCGGTAACCAGGAGCAGCTCGTCGCCCCGCCGCACCCCGGCCTGTTGCAGCACGCCCAGGTATTCCAGCGCCTTTTCCCGCAAGGAGACGTAGCCAACCGGGCGGATATCGTTTCTACTTCGAACGAAGTGGATGCCCTTCGCATCATCGCGGGGGGACAGCAAGGCGTCGGCAAGCGTGCTGGACATGCGAAGCTCCGGAGGTCCACAAAAAATCAAATGACCGTCTGTAAACGGGGTGCGCGGAATACAATAGTATTCAGGTCAACTTTCTAAGCTCCATACTGTAGTCGAACACCTTTCCAATGGCGAGCTTGCCTTGTCAACGCTCTCAATGGGAGCCGTATCGAAGTAACACATTTGCCTGATACGCGAGTTTGGCGCCGATTCGGCACGACATCGGCGCCGCCACCCCGGCAATAGTTGCCGAAACGTCTCGACGCGTATGGGGAGGGTCGATAAAACGAATGCAATGGCATGTATCTCTTGCCGGTTTCACGTTTTCCATAGGTGCATCCTGATGCCGGGGCTATCATGCCCACGCTCTGCGAGCCGGCGCATGGTTGTGGCTCACGAGCCATCCCGTCCGAGTCGGCTGCGGGCAGGGCCTTACAGAACCGGATTGCCCTGGAAAATACATCGGCAACGGGGGAGTTCAGCGGCAGGTTGACAACACTTCTCAAAATTAATATGCTATTAGTCGTAGTACAATCCTTCGTTTAATGTTCAAGCCCCCGCTTTGACGAAATGCGTGAGTGCTTCGACATTGAGCGAAGGTCCCGGCATTTAGCCCTTTTTCACGATAGCCTGGCGAGAACCGGGACGGTTCATACGAACCCGAACCTTTCTCCGGGACTGGCCACGAGGCCGCCGTTCTGACCGTCTTTACTCTCGTCCGCCGCCCATGCCCGACGCCATCGCCCCCGCGACCATGAACCACCCCGAAACCTCCCGTCGTCGGGAGGACATCGCCCACACCATCCGTCGCCTGCTGAAGGGCATCGCCGGACTAAAGCCGCAGGATATCGACGCGCACACCAACTGGTTTACGCTCGGCCTCGACTCTCTCCTGGTCGTCCAGCTGGTGCAGGCGCTGTCTCGCGAATACCCTGCCGTGCCGCTGGTGGTGGGCGAGGTCTACGAGAGCGGTGACACGTTGCACCGTCTGGCGGCATTCATCGACTCCCGGTTGCCCGCTGAAGACCCGACGCCGAGAGCCGTGCCCAGTCCGGTCACGGGTGCCACGCTCCCTGCCGCGCCGCCGGTCGGCCAAGGGATCGCCGCCGTGCTGGCCCGGCAGATCGAGGCCATGAACGGCCTGTTCACCCAGCAGTTGGAAACCCTGCGCGCGGTGGCGGGGCGGGGCGCGGTGGCGGTGCCGCCGCCTTCCGCCATCCAGCCCGCCCCGCCCCCAGATCCCGT
>DASPMK010000187.1:0-7912 GCA_035627075.1 Azospirillaceae bacterium | reverse complement strand
CTGCTCCGATAGGCCCAGCGTCTTGGCCACGACGGCGATCCGCTGGCCGCCCGTTACCAAACGAACCGCTTCCTCTTTGAATTCAAGCGTATACCGCGCCCGTGTCGCCTTCGTCATGTTGCCCCCTGTCCGTTGCCGATGTTACCCGGCTATGAGAGGCGTGGCACGGGGGCAAGGTCACGCAGCGCCAAACCACGACATGGGCCTCTCCACACAACACGGGGAAGCCCTCTACAAAATCCATGCCGCGCTCACACGCCACTACATTTTTTCAAATGCGATCACCCTGGGCCGTGGCCGGAAGGCTTGGGCCGGATAGACAGGATCGGTTAGGGTTGCGACGTTTTGGGAAACGGCTTCGGGGACATTATATGACCACCGTCTGTCTGGCGCTCGGCACCAATCTGGGCGACCGCCTCGCCAATTTGAGGGCGGCCGTCGCGGGCCTGGGGGGCCATGTCGCCGTCACGCGGCTGTCGCGTGTGTACGAGACGGCGCCGATGTACGTGCTGGACCAGCCCCGCTATCTCAACATGGCGCTGGTGGGTGAAACCGATCTGTCTCCCCACGACCTGCTGGTGTTCATCAAGAAACTGGAAGCGGCTATCGGCCGCACCGACGGCATCCGCTTCGGGCCGCGCGTGATCGACCTCGACATCCTGTTCCACGGGGATGCGACATTAGCCGGGCCGGAGTTGGAAATCCCGCACCCGCGCCTGGCCGAACGAGCCTTCGTCCTGCGACCGCTGGCCGATGTCGCCGCCCCTTGGCGCCACCCCGTACTGGGGCGCACCGTCGCCGATCTGCTGGCCGAACTGGCGAATGACGGTGGATTGCGCATATTCGAGCAATCATTGTGAAGGCGCTGGGTCCTACACTATACTGCGCGCCCACGCCGAGAGAGCCTCTCTCCCTTCTTGTCCAGGAGCCCCACTTGGCCCATGAACTCCTGAGCCTCAATTCCGTGCCGCACGGGGTTCGCCCTATGCGGGGGCCGGGATTCTATACCATTTTTCTCAAGGATTTTCTGGCCAACCCCGGTGGAGAGGAGTCGTTGCGCGTCAATGTCGACCTCAAGGTCCGCCATCCCGGCCCCGGCTTCGCCGACGACATCGCGTCGGTGATGTCCTACGAGGGGGTGGTGGACGGCATCCGGCGGCTGACGCGGCATCCCCATGCCGCCGGCCTGGAGAATCTTGCCCGGCAGATCGGTGACATCTGCCTGGAGGACCCGCGCGTGGAGGGAGCCAAGGTGCGCGTGGAAAGGCTGGGCGCGGATACCGACGCCGCCGCCTTGGGGATATTCATCGAAGTCGAAAGAAACGGCAGCCAGCCGACGGAAAGGTAGAGATGAGCGGCGAGAGGAAGCGTCCGATCTGGATCGTGAAGCTGGGGCAAAGTCTATTCGACGTGCCCGAGTTGAAGACGTGGCTTTCAGTATTGGCCGAGCCCCGCCCCGACCCGATGGCCCCGGCGATCATCGTGGTTCCGGGCGGCGGTCCTTTCGTCGAAGCGGTGCGTACCACCCAGCCGGTCCTGAAATACGGCGCCGCCGCTGCCCACCGCATGGCGCTACTGGCGATGGAACAGTTCGCCATCGCACTCGCCGATCTGGAGCCCCGGCTGCGCATGGCGGCCAGCGCCGATCAATTGAACCGCTTGCGCGCGGAAGGCGCCACGGCGCTGTGGTTACCGTCCCGGATGGTGCTGGGCTGGTACGATGTGCCGGAAAGCTGGGAAGTGGCGTCGGACAGTCTGGCGGCGTGGCTGGCCGCCGAGTTGAAGGCGTCGCTGCTGGTGATGGTCAAGGCCGAAAGCCTGCCGGAAAGCGAACTGGTCGCCTCCACGCTGGTCGAGCGTCAGATTGTCGACCGGGCGCTGCCCGAACTTCTGTCGCGCCTCAAGGCCCCGACCTGGTGCATGGGCCGCGACGCCCACGCCCGTTTCGCCAAGGCCCTGGCCGGCGGCCCCTTGGAAGGAACCCGCGTCAAGGCAGGCTGAGCCGCGCCCCATGGAACGGAACGGGAGCCCCAGGCCCCCGTTCCCGCGCCCCGCTTTCGCGTGGAACCCTCAGTGGGCGATCACGTCCTCGATTCGCCGGACCAGTTCCATGTCCCTTTCGGTGAACCCCAGCGAACCATGACGGCGCAGACGGACTTCCAGCCAGTCCGGCGCCAGCGTGACGTCCGGGTCGTCGCGCACCGCCGCGGCCAGATGGCCGATGGCGGTGAGAGCGCCCAGGGTCCCGCCCCAGTTGCGGGTCTTGATCTTGCGGCGGATACAGCCCCCTTCCAGTGACCAAGAGCTGTTTTCGCGTTGGAGACGCTCCGCCACCTCCTCATCGGAATAGGTACGCTCGCGCGTGGCGACCATCTTGTTCATCCTCCCCTTTTGGCCTCTTGTGGGCCTTTGAAACCTTTGGGTTTCCCATTACGTTTTCAGCATAGCACGGTGCCGCTGCCGCCTGCAAACGGCCCCGAATCGTCCTTACGGACGACTCCCATGGCCTTGCGGACAGCCCCTCGGGAAGGACGCATATGGAAGGGCCCTACATTCTTCACATGATCACGTCTCACCGCACGGTCAGTCCGTTCGATGTGACCGTGGCGGCCGATGCCGGCTATCAGCTGGTGGAGCCTTATACCGGAGTAACGCTGGAGGACGTTCCGGCGCTGACCCAGGCGGCGATCCTCTCCCGCCCAACCGAGTTGGTCCGACGCACCGCGTTGTTCATCGGCGGACCTGACGCGGCATTGGCTCTGGACATGCTGGAGGCGGCTCGCAAGGCGATGGGGCGGCAGCCGGTGATCTCCGCCATGGTTGATCCGTCGGGCGCCTTTACCGAGGCCGCCGCCCTGGTGGCACTGGTGGAACACCATCTGGCTCGTGTCTTCGATACCGACCTCAACGGCCGCATCGTGCAGATTTTCGGTGCCGACGGCGTAACCGGCGGAGTTGCCGGCGTGCTGGCGGCCGAGGCCGGAGCTCGGGTAACGTTGGTCAGCCAACGCGGCATTGCCGCCGTGTCCGGCAAGGCGACGGGCTTTCGCCGCCGCTTCGGTGTCGAGTTGCTGGCCGCCGACGCTCCGGACGACCGCATCAAGAATGCGTTGCTGAACGATGGCGAAGTGGTGATGAACTGCTCCTCCGCCACCATGCCGGTGCTGTCGACGGCCAATCTTGCCCACGCCAAGCGCCTGATGGTGGCAATCGACCTGAACCCGGCGCCGGCCGGCGGGGTCGAGGGCATCCGGTCCAACGATAACGGCTGCCCGCTCGCCGGCACGCCCGGCATCGCCATCGGCGCGGAGGTGGCGAACGCGCTACGCCTGACGGTTTTGCGCACGCTGCTGGGCATGCTGCGCTCGGCGGTCGAACCGGTCTTTCTCGATTTCCACGATGCGCTCCGTATCGCGCGCGACGCGCTCAAGACGGCGTGAGGATCACTTCGCCTTGCTGTAGCACTTGGCGGTGTCACGGGCGGTCTGGCGGCAGACGAAGCCGTTGTTGAAACGGAAGCCCCAGTTGTCACGCACGGCCGAGACGCCGCTGGAAAACTGCACCCAGCCGGCAACGTCCATGTGCGTGGTGATACCGTTGGAGAACGACAGCGTCCCGGTGCGCCGATCCTTGATTACCGTCACACCGCTGCGGAAGCGAATGTCGCCATTCTCATCGGGGCTGGCCGACATGCCGTTGGTGCAGTTGATCCCATCAATCCCGTCGGTGACGCAGGTGAATGCCTCGGGCTGCCCCATCAGCACCAGCGCGAACACCGCCACTTCCAACACGCTCAGCATGGCACTGCCCTTTTCCCCCGGCACAACTACCCCAAAGGATAGTACAGGCCCGAGGACGCGGCAACCGCCTCAGCCTCCGGCGAAGCGGGCCATCTCGGCGCGGATGCCGTCCAGGAGAGCCTTGCCGTCGATCCCCTTGTCGGCCATGGCCGACAGCCAGCGGGTGGTGACGGGCTCGGCCGCCGATTGCCAACGGGCCAGTTCCTCGCCCTCGATACGGTGGAAGGCGTGACCGGCCTTGACCGCCGCCGCGCGTCCCTGGGCTTCCGCCTCGTCCCACATCCGCCCGACCTGCCGCGCCAGATCGGCACCGGAATTCGCATCGATAATGGCGCGCAGGTCCTGGGGCAACGCCTCGTAACGCTGGCGGTTCATGGCGAACAGAAACACGGCGGTGTACAGGCCTCGCGGGCCGGCGATCTCGGTATTGCTGTCGGTCAGTTCGGGCACGCGTAGCGAGCCGGTGACCTCAAACGGCAGCAGCGCCCCATCGATCACGCCGCGCGACAATGCCTCGGGCACCTGTGGCACCGGCATGCCAACCGCCGTGGCGCCAAGTGCCGCCAGCACGTCGTTGACCACTCGCGAGGGTGCCCGGATTTTGGCTCCTTTCAGATCCTCCAGCCGCTTGATCGGTCGTTTGCGCAGATGGAAGACGCCGGCCTCATGCGCGTGGACCATCAGGGGATGGACATCACCGAACTCCTCGCGCAGATGCGCCATGGCGAAGGCGTGGACGGCTTGGCTGTTGGCCTCGGCCGAGGCGGCGGCGACGAAGGGAAGCTCCACCACCTCGGCGCGCGGAAAGCGGCCGGCGGTGTAGCCCGGCAGGGTCCAGATCACGTCGACCACACCGTCGCGGACCTGATCGTAAAGCTGCGGCGGCTTGCCGCCCAGTTCCATGGACGGGTGCAGCGTGAAGGCGATCCTCCCGCCGGACTGGCGACTGATACGCTCGGCCCACAGTGCGATGAATTTCTGGGTGGTGGATGTGGCGGGCAGGAAGTGGTGGACCTTCAGCACCACCTCGGCGGCCCGGACGCGCGCCGGTAAGGCGGCGAGCGCGGCGGTGCCGGCGAAGGATGCCAGAAACGAGCGTCGGTGCAGCATGGCAGCCTGTCCTCCTTGGCTTAAGGTCTATCAACCCGCCTTCGAAAAGGAAAGGCCCGCCCGGACGAACCGGGCGGACCTTGTCTCATGAACCGACAGCCGAACTCAGGGCCGCCAGCTTTGCACCATCTTCATGTAGTTCTGGCGCTGGTACGCGCTGGGATCGGGGCTGCGCAGCAGGCTCATCGACCCTTTGGCCTGGGCCAGCGAGTCAAATCCGCGCTCCTCCAGCCACCACGCCAACCCGCCGCGCATCTTGCCCAGGTGCTGCGGCCCGTGTATCAGCAGCGCCGATACCATCTGGATAGCGTCCGCCCCCGACATCACCGCCTTGACCGCGTCTTCGACCTGATGCACGCCGCCGGTGACCGCCAGCGACGCCTTGACCCGACCGGACAGCATGCCCAGCCACGCCAGACGCAACGGCAGCTCGGTCGGGTTCGACAGCTTCAGAAGCGGCTTGATCTCCTGGCTCTCGATATCGATGTCCGGCTGAAAAAAGCGGTTGAACAGCACGAGGCCGTCCGCTCCCAACTCGTCCAACTGGTGGGCCAGATTGGCGAAGGCCGAGAAGTACGGCGACAGCTTCACCGCTACCGGGATGGTGATCTCGCTCTTTACCTTGTGGACGATGTCCAACACCCGCTGCTCGGCGTGCGCCCCGTCGATCCCCATGTCGGCGGCGACGATATAGATGTTCAGTTCCAGCGCGTCCGCGCCGGCCTGCTGCAACAGCTTGGCGAAGTCGAGCCAGCCGCCGTCGGTGGTGCCGTTGAGCGAGGCGACCACCGGAATGCCCAGCGTCGCCTTCATGCGCAGAAGGTTCTCCAGGTACGGCTCGACGCCGGCCTTCATGTCGTCCACCGGCTTGGGCAGATAGGACTGCGCCTCGCCGTGGGAGTCGTCGTGGACCAGAAGGTGGTGGAGCGTCGCCATCTGGTCCTGGACCACATGCTCCTCAAACAGCGACGGCAGCACGACGGCAGCGGCCCCGGCATCCTCCATCTGTCTCACCCGGCCGAGGTCCTCGGTGAGATACGAGGCCCCGACGATGAATGGGTGCGGCAGATCGAAGCCGAGATACTTGGTCGAAAGATCCATGGGTATGCCCTCCCCTTACTCGGCAGCCTTGTCGGCGGACGGCTCGGAGAAGCCGGCCATGTGCTTGTAGAGGTCATAACGCAACCGGGCGTCGCGCTCTGCGGCCTTGACCAGCTGCTTGTAACGCTCGGGGTCCTGCCGCTCGACGATGCGGAAGCGGGCCTCGTTGCGCATGTAATCGGCCAACGGCACCTTCGGCGCCCCGCTATCGAGCTCCAGCGGGGGCTGACCTTCCTCAAGGCGGCGCGGGTCGTAGCGGTACAGCGGCCAGTGGCCGGAGTCGGTGGCCAGCTTCTGCTGCGTCAGGCCATGCACAAGATCGTAGCCGTGGGCGATGCAGGGGCTGTAGGCGATGATCAGCGAGGTGCCTTTGTACGATTCCGCCTCCTCGAAAGCGCGGACGGTCTGTACGTCCTTCGAGCCGAAGGCGACCTGGGCCACGTACACATGCTCGTACGCCATTGCCGCCATGCCGAGGTCCTTCTTTGGCACCGCGCGGCCGGTGGTGGCGAACTTGGCCGCCGCACCCAAGGGGGTGGCCTTCGACTGCTGGCCGCCGGTGTTGGAGTACACCTCGGTGTCCATCACCAGGATGTTGACGTCGCGGCCCATGCCAAAGACATGGTCGAGGCCGCCGTATCCGATGTCGTACGCCCAGCCGTCGCCGCCGACGATCCACACGCTCTTGCGCACGAGATAGTCGGCCACCTCCTCCAGGCGGCGGGCGTCGGGGCGGTTGATTCCCCGAAGCTTGGCCTTGAGCACCGCCACCAGCTCGCGCTGGGCCTGGATGCCCGCCTCGTCGCGCGACTGGACACCCAGCATCAGCTGCGCCGCCAACTCGTCACCCAACTCAGCCGACAGAACCATCAGCAGGGACTTGGCCTGATCGACGAAGCCGTCGATGCCCAGCCGCATGCCGAAGCCGAACTCGGCGTTGTCCTCGAACAGCGAGTTGGCCCAAGCCGGACCGCGACCGTCACGGTTGGTGGTGTACGGCGTGGTCGGCAGGTTGCCGCCGTAGATCGACGAGCAGCCGGTAGCGTTGGCGACCACCAGGCGGTCACCGTAGAGCTGGGTCAACAGCTTGAGGTATGGCGTCTCGCCGCAGCCGGCGCAAGCACCGGAGAATTCGAACAGCGGCTCCAGAAGCTGAACATGCTTGACCGTGGTCGGAACCTTGGCGCGGTCGGCCTCGGGCAGGTTCAGGAAGAACGCGAAGTTGTCGTGCTCCTGGTGGCGAAGGGGCTCCTGCAACGCCATTTCCAGGGCCTTGTGCTTCGGGTTGGCCTTATCCTTGGCCGGGCAGACCGCGACACAGACCTGACAGCCGGTGCAATCCTCCGGCGCCACCTGAATGCGGTATTGGGCACCGGGGAACTCGTTGCCCTTGTAGGGCACGGTGTTGAAGGTTTCGGGCGCGCTTTCCAGGGCCGCCGGCTCGGCCACCTTGGCGCGGATGGCGGCGTGGGGGCAGACCATCGCGCACTTGTTGCACTGAATGCAGATGGCGGCATCCCACACCGGGATCTCCAACGCCAGACTGCGCTTTTCCACCTTGGCAGTGGCGGTCGGCCAGGTGCCGTCGGGCGGGAAAGCGGAGACGGGCAGCAGATCGCCCTTGCCGGCCAGCATCACCGAAGTGACGCGCTTGACGAAGTCGGTCACGTCGTCGGGTACCACCGGCGGACGGACACGGCTGGCCGTTATCTGGTCCGGCACCTTGACCTCGTAGAGGTGGTCGACGGCGGCGTCCACGGCGGCGAAATTGGCGGTCACCAGTTCCTTGGCCTTGCGGCCGTATGTTTTCTCGATGGCGTGCTTGATCTTGGCGATGGCGGCGTCGCGAGGAAGCACGCCGGAAATCGCGAAGAAGCAGGTCTGCATGATGGTATTGATAC
>DASPMK010000186.1:0-8444 GCA_035627075.1 Azospirillaceae bacterium | reverse complement strand
CGACCCTTTGCCCGGCCGCGAGCGCACATCGACCTTGTGGCCAAGCAGATGGCCGGTGCGCTGGACGATGGCCAGCCCGAGGCCCAGCCCCTGGGTGCGGTCGCGGGCGGCGTTGTCGAGTTGGTGGAACTCCTCGAAGATCAAGGTGGTCTTGTCCGCCGGGATGCCGGGGCCGGTGTCCAACACCTCGATGCGCACACCGCTAGGGCAGGGACGGCAACCCAAGAGGATGCCGCCTTTCTGGGTATAACGCACGGCGTTGGCCAAGAGGTTGCGCACCATGCGTTCCAGAAGCGTCGGATCACTGGAAATCCGTTGCGAGCACGCCACCGTGCGCCATTCCAGCCCCTTGGCGGCGGCTTGGGGGGCGAACTCGTCGGCCAGCCGCCGCAGAAGGTCCTGGATGGGAAAGCTGACCACGCTCGGCTTTACGGTGGCTGCTTCCAGGGATGAAATGTCGAGCAGGGCATTCAGCAGACCCTCGCCGGCGCGCAACGAGTCGCCGAGCTTGGCCGCCAGTTCCATCTGTTGCGGCTCGGTCAGCCGGGTTTCCAGAAGGTGCAGGAACAGGCGCATGGCCTGGAAGGGCTGGCGCAGGTCGTGGCTGGCCGCGGCGAAAAAGCGGGACTTGGCCTGATTGGCGCGCTCGGCTTCGGCGCGGGCATGCTCCAGCGCATCGCGCCGCGCGAACTCCTCGGTCATGTCGATGGCCGCGCAAGTGAGGCCCTGGATGGTGCCCGAGGAATCGCGTAACGGTTCGATGATGAGGTCGAACACATGGGGGGAGCCGCTAAACACCACGGAAGCCATCTGGCGGGTACCGAGCCCGGTTTCCAGTGTACCGCGTTTGAGCGTGGTAAGGGTGGAGGCGTCTTCGGGGGCATAGATCTCGGCGTCGGTGCGCCCCACCACGGCTTCGGGCTTGATGCCGAGCCGTGGTCCGTAAGCCCAGGTGTAGCGCAGGTCGAGATCCTGGGTGGACATGAAGATCGGCCCATGCTGGAGGGCAAGACGGAAGCGGGCTTCGCTCTCGCGGGCGACATCCTTGGCACGGCGTTCGGCCGTAACCTCGACCGCCGCCCCGATCAGGCCACGAACGTTGCCCTCGGCATCCCGCATCGGCTCGATGGAGACGACAAAGTCATGGGGCTGGCCCTTGATGGTGACATGCTCGTCGCAGCGTATGCCCGTGCCGGTTTCCAGCACCTGACGCTTGTACCGGGTGATCCGTTCGGCATCGGGCTCGGGCAGCCAGTCGTGATCGGTGTCGCCGATATGGGGGTTGCCTTTAGCGGGGGCGTCGCCCGCATGACACCAGATGTAGCGCAACCTCTGGTCTTGAGCGAACAGCGAAATGGGGCTGTGGGCCAACACCAGATGCAGGCGGGCCTCGGCCTCCTGGAGCGCTGCTTCCACCGCTTGTCGGCGCTCCCTCTGTTCCGCAAGCGCGGCCATGGCGCTGTCGAGTGAGGAGGCGCTGTTTTCGGCGTGCCGGCGCTTCCAGTTGGCCAGCATCACTCCCAGGCCCGTTGACAGCGCCACCAGCAGCGAATGCTGGAGGGAGGAACTGGCCGACATCTCGGGAATCGGGGTGAGCACCCCATACAGCGAGTAGACGGTAACGATGGTCGCCGTCACCAGCCCCACCGGCCACCCCCCGATGTAGGTGAGGATGAACGCGGCGGTGACGATAATAATATCGGCCTCCACAAGCCCGTATTCGGCCACGCGCAAGGCCGCGACCGTTCCCAGGGCGGCAAGTAACCCTAGGAATCCACTGATCAGACGGACTTTCCAGCCCGTCGACGGCATCAGAATTAGACGCCCCATGTGTTGCCTGGGCTCCTTAACGTGAGCGGTTACTCCCGTTGCCATTATTCTTTTTTAAAACACTACCCCGATCGGCGGTTCGGAAGAAAGCCAAAGCCGTTCGAGCAATCCCAAACAATGGTCATATGATCTTTGGCTTTATCAGGTCGACAGAAAGCGGCGGGTATCGCCTTCCAGAACCAGGGCAGTCAATCGGCCAGTCGCGAAGGCGCCGGTATCAATGCCGATACGGTTGGCGCGCATCTCGGGTTCAAACGTGATGGTGTGTCCGTGAATCACTACTTTGCCGTGGTCCTTCGGCGACTCAAGAAATTCGTCCCGAATCCACATCAGATCATGGTCGTCCTGTCGGTCGAGGGGAATGCCCGGGCGGATGCCGGCGTGGACGAAAAGATAGTCGCCGACGGTTACGCTGGTTCTCAGGTCTTGCAGAAAGCGGCGGTGCGCGGGGGGAAGCTGTTCGCGCAAAGCACGCTGGGCGGCCAGCAGCATGATGGCCGGGTTGGGGGCGGACGGCAGGGTGATCCCGTAACTGGCCAGCGTGGCGCCGCCACCGAAATTGAGCCAGTTCGTGCCGATGGTCAGGTCGGCAAGGAACCGGAGCATCGTTGCCTCATGGTTGCCCCTGAGGTGAATAGCCCCGAAAGAAGGCGGGAGCCCGGTCGCGAGGCGGTCGATAACCCCGCGGGAATCATCGCCACGGTCGACATAGTCGCCGAGAAAGACGAGATATCTGTCGAGATCGGAGCCCGAGGCCGCATCTTCCTGAATGAGGTCGAGCAGATGGTCCAGAAGGTCGAGACGGCCGTGAATGTCGCCGATGGCATAAAGCCGCACCCCCGCCGGAACGCTGGCGCGCGTCGGTTCCACCTGTCGCTGCCGTCGCAGCAGTCCCATCAGCATAGGCCCGATCCCCGCTCTTCCTGCGGATAATACCTATGTTGCGCCGCCCGCAGGGCAGCGCAAGTGGCATGAAGGTGGCCGGAAAGCGAAAGGTTCGTCAATCCCAATCGGGGGCAATCAAAAGTCTGAGGCAGGGAGATTAGGGGCCAAGGTCAGGGAGGCGTGGCGCGAGTGAGGGAAGCGGCTTCGTCCAGGGTGGCGAACAGTCCCTCCAGCGGGATGTCAACCGCTCGGTTTCTCAGACGCGGCCAGTGATAGGGTTGCGCCCGGTTGCCCGGCCGCGCGCTGAACGCCAGATGGAGCATCCGGCCGGCGCGCAGGGACGGCATCAGGCGGCTGGTCGCCGCACACGCCATTCCCAGCCGTAACGGTTCCTTCAACCTCGCGAAACGGGCGACCATTTCGGCGCCGGGATCGGTGAATTTCGCCCCATCGACCTCGCCAAGGAAGGCGGTGAACTCGGGAGGACCTTCGGCCGGCGCCTCCGTTCCCTCGTCGAGCGCGCGGGCCAGACCGGCCAACTCGTCACCGCTGTAGAAGTATGCGACATCGCCGCCGTCGACGGCCAACCCCACCGGGCGGTTCATGTCCACCGGCCGGTCGAAGACGACATGCAGGGTTTCGCAGCCGTTCTCCCGCATCAGCGACACGGTTACCTGATTCAGCCCGCCAAGGGTGTTGAGGTAGCTCTGGCGCATCGAGGCGGTGCAGCGGCGCTCGGCGCCATTGCCCGAACATAGGGATTTCCAAGTGGGAACGGCGCCGGCCGTGCCGGTTCCAACCAGAAACCACGCCGTGGCGAGGAGGGCAACGCGAGCGAGGGGCGGGGCGAGGGACATGACGCGGTCTGCCATGATCGGTATGGTTGGTGGGCTGATGATCCGCTGGCAAGCCTTTCGTTAGGGTTAACAGAGAGAAGGCGCGGGTGCCAGGATTTTCCAGGCGTATTGTGTCCTGCCGCGCTATAAAAAGGACTGAATTTGCCACGGTGTCCTTGTCATGCCCGTCCCCTCTGCTTCCCTTCGCCATCGACCTGAGCGACAGATTATTGTCGAGACGTGCCGCGCGATGAACGCCCAAGGCATCAACCAGGGGGCATCCGGCAATCTGTCGATTCGGATCGGCGACGCATTGCTGGTGACGCCGTCGGGGATGGCGTACGACGAGATGCGACCTGAGGACGTGGTGGAAATGACCTTCGACGGGGCTTGGGCCGGCGAGCGCAAGCCGTCATCGGAATGGCGCGTTCACCGCGACATTCTGGCGGGTCGTCCCGACGTCGATTCGGTCCTGCACGCCCACCCGACCTTCTCGACGGTGTTGGCGGTGCATAGCCGGGGTATCCCGGCCTTTCACTACATGGTGTCGGTGGCCGGTGGGGCGGATATCCGCTGCGCTCCCTATGCCACTTTCGGCACGCAGGAATTTTCCGATCTGGCGGTGGCCGCCCTGAAGGGGCGGTTTGCCTGCCTGCTGGCGCACCACGGCATGATTGCCGTGGGGAAGACACCGAAGAAGGCCCTGAAACTGGCGGTGGAGGTGGAGGCGCTGGCGCGCCAGTATGTGCATGCGCTGGCGCTGGGCGATCCCCCCCTTCTTTCCGCCGACGAAATGGGCCGGGTTTTGGATAAGATGCGCGCGCTGGGCTACGCCGGCGTTCCGCAACAACAAGGATGACGCGGGAGGCCCCGCCTCCGCTTACTCGTCGTCGATGGTCGAGTCAGGCGGCGCCCCGGGACACATTTTGTCCGGATTATCCTCCATCCCCTGCGCCGGCAGGGTGAGACGGACGGTCGTCCCGGCGCCCGGCGCGCTCTCCACCCGCAGCGCTCCGCCCAGGATGCGGGTGAAACGGGCGGCGATGGCCATGCCCAGCCCCGTGGCGCCGGCAAGCGGCCGGATCGGGGCAGTGTCCTCCGCGGCGAAGGGATCGAACAGGTGGGCTTGCTGCTCCAAATCGAGCCCTTGCCCGGTGTCGGTCACGGTGAAGCGCACGGCGGAGCCCCCCTCGTCTTCCACCCGTTCGACCGACAGCAGAATTTCCCCGTTTTCGGTGGTCTTGCAGGCGTGGTCGAGGAGGTTGATCAGGGTCACCTGGACCTTGGCGAAATCCGACGTGACCGAGCCGATATCGCTGGGGCAGTCGATAACCAGAGTATTGCCGTTCAATTCAGCCACGGGTTCGGCCATCTCGCGCACGTCGTCGATGAGATGGGCGACGTCGAAGCTCTTCTCGACCACCTCGACCCGGCCGGATTCGAGCCGCGCCAGTTCGATGCCGGAATCCAGCGCGCCGAGAAGCTGTTCGCCGGCGAACGAGATCAGTTCGGCATCCGGGGCGAGCGACCACGCCTTAAGGCGGTCGATCTCGTCCATCAGCGTCTGGCTGTAGCCGATGATGGCGTTGACCGGCCCGCGCAACTCGCGGTCCAGGTTGTCCAGGAAGTCGACACGGGAGTCGAGCGCGGCGGTTTCGGTTTCGTGCAGTTCGGTGGCGCGGGCTTCGATGCGGTGGAGTTCCTCGGCCAGTCGGGCGCTCTCGCCGGCCAAACGCTCGGTTTCGGCGGCGAGGCGCTGGGACTCGCCGGCCAGACGCTCCTCTTCGGCGGCCAGACGCTCGGCGGCGGTTCGGCGGTCCTCGTTCTCGCCGCGCAGCCGCTCCCGCTCGCCGCTCAGTTGATCCGCTTCCGCCTTGAGACGCTCCTCGTCGAGCGCCAGATGGTGGGCCTCGTCGCGCAGGCGATCGTCTTCGCGGCGCAGGCGGTCGGCCTCGGCCTTGAGAGCTTGGGCCTGGGCCTCCAGCCGGGTGCGTTCCTCGGCCAACCGCTGGGCTTCGGTCCTCAGGGTTTGCGCCTCGTGGTCCAACTGGTCGCGGTCGGCGGTCTGCGCGACCTTTTCGACGTCGAAGCGGGCACGGTCGGCCTCCAGGCGCTGGGCCTCGGTTTGCAGACGCTCCTGCTCGGCACGCAGGCGCTCCGCCTCGGCGGTCAGGCGCTCTTCCAGTTCGGCCAGTGAGCGCTGGTGCTGCTGCATGGCCTCAAGGTCGACCTGCAGACGCTGTTGATGATGCTGGAGGCGTTGGCTCTCGGCATCCACGCGCTCCTGGAGTTCACGCAGGCGCTGGGCGATGTCGGTCTGGTGCAGGGCTTCACCGGCCAGCCGGTCGGCCTCGGTCTTGAGGCGGGCCTCCTCCTGGGAGAAGCGGCGACTTTCCCCGGCCAAGCGCTCCGATTCGGCGGCGGCGGCCTCCTGATCGGTGCGCAGCTTCAGCCGTTCGTCGCGCAGCCGGTTCTGCTCGTCGCGGACCTGAAGTTTCTCCTCGCGCAGGCTGGCGTCGCGCTCGCGCAGGCGGTCGGTCTCGGCGCGCAATTCGACGGCGCGATCCTTTTGCTCGCGTTCGGTGACGGCCAGCCGGCTTTCCGTTTCGATGCGATGCTCGCGGAAGCGGGCCAGTGCGCGGGCCATGTCGCCGAATTCGTCGGTGCGCTCCAGGGCGGGAATGGGAGCGTCCAGCCGGTCATCGGCCACCGCGTTGAGAGCGCCCGTCAGTGCGGCGTAGGGACGGGAAATGGTGCGGGCCATCAACCATGCCACCATCAGGCCGGTCAAGGCGATGATGACAGCGACGATCAGCGTGGTGCGGGTCAGCCCCTGCGCCCCTTGCTCCAGCCGGTCTTTGAGGGACGCGTCGCGGGCCAGCGGGCGGGAGCGGACCTCATTCAACCGGGTGGCGATGGTCTGGCCCTTGGGTTCGACCACCTCGGCCTTGAGCTTTTCGGCGTCGGTGGTGAGTTGGACCATCTTGTCGAAGGCGTCGGCATAGACGCTGAGAAGGTTGTCGACCTCAGCCATCGGAGCGCGGACCGGCGAAGGCCCCAGGGTGCGCAGAAGGTCGGCGAGACGGCTCTTGGCCAGAGCGATTTCGGTGCGGACCCGCTTGGCGTCGTCGGGGGCGTGGCGGTCGACGTAGCGGCTGACGTAGTCACGCATCAGCATGACGTTGACCGCTGCCCCGCCGGCCAGCCGGACCGCCGTCACGTCACCGACGTTGAGCCCCTGTTCCAGGCGAAGGCGCATCTGTTCGGCGTAGGGGTGGAGAATATCGGTGACGGTTCGCTCCGCCTCGGCCCGTTGGCCGGAGGCCATGCCAACCGCTTTCCACCAGTCGCCCAGAACCTGCCGGGTTTCCTCCAGCGCCTTGCGGTCGTCCGCATCCTCCACCGAGGCGAGGCTCTCGCCAAGCCGACGGTCGAGCTCGTCGCGAAGCGCCAGGGCGCGGGGATGAAGATTGTCGCGCGACGTTCCCTGGTTAAGATCGCGGACCGCGGCGTCCAAGTCACGGAACAGCGGTTCGGCCTCGGCGGCAACCCGCGTGCCGTCGCCAGTGGCGAAATATCGGTTCAGGTCGCCGCGGACCCCCGACAGCGTGGTGTAGGCGGTCAAGCCGAGAGCCAGGACCAGGGCGATAAAAATCCCGAATCCGATGGCGATCCGCGTTGTGATGGTCGATCGGCGCTGCCGGCCGAGGGAAGGTGCCCCGGTCACTCGTACTCCCACGCGCTTATGTTCGGACAGGTGGGGCATTATCCGCGATTGCGGCCGGCAGGTTAAGGGGTAATCATCCGTTAAGCCTAGCCGGATAGGCCGAAACGCGCGATTTTTTCAGGACCTGACGGACTTGCGTTCAGGGCGCGGCGATGGGAAGCGGCTCTCCCTGGCCGGTGAAGGCCCAGGTGTGCAGGCCGAGGTTGCCGTATTGCCAACTGGCATGCAGGCCGACGCCTTGCGCGTCCTGACCGGCAGCGCCGAGAGCGACCGGCAAGGGCAGGAAATGGTCGTCCGTGGGGTGGGCCAAGCGGGCGGAAGGCGCTTCCTGTAGCCACGCCGCAACGGCTTCGGACCGTACCGGCCGGGCGCTCAGTGTGCCGTCGAGCCACTCCATGAAGGCTGTCGCCCAAGCGGCGGGTCGGCCGCCGGCCCAATCGAGGGCGCGCAGATTGTGGACCGCCGAGCCGGAGCCAAGGATCAGCACCCCTTCGGCGCGCAACGGGGCCAGAGCCCGGCCGATCGCCAGATGATCCTCGGCAGAAGCGTCGGGTACGATGGACAGCTGCGTCACGGGGATGTCCGCGTCGGGATAGATCAGCATCAGCGGCACCCAGGCCCCGTGGTCGAGGCCGCGGCCGGAGTCGAAAGCGGCCGGTCGACCGGCTTCGGCCAGGAGGGTTGCCGCCCGCTCGGCCAGGGCCGGGGCGCCTGGAGCGGGGTAGGCAAGGTGGTACAGGGGGGCCGGAAAGCCGGAAAAATCGTGAATGGTTTCCGGCGTCGGTGCTGTGCCGAGTGTCGGTCGCCCGGGCGTTTCCCAATGCGCCGACACCGCAAGAACGGCGGAAGGGCGCGGCAGGCGATCGCCGAGAGCCTGGAGGAAACGGCGGGCCGGGGCATCCTCCAGCGCCAGAAGGGGGGCGCCGTGGGAGACGAACAGGGAGGGGAGGGGGGAGATGGTCATCGGCATCGTCCGCTGGAAGTATCGACGGACAAGATATGCCGGGGCGGTGGCGCGGTCAGGAGGTCGCGGCGGCAACAGTGCGTTTCCGGTAGGGCACAAGTACCGCCTCCGGAGAAACGAAAAAACCCCGGTCCTGGTGGACCGGGGCTCAATTCGACGAACCTGAAGAACCCAAGTCTCAGTGGAGGTGCTTGGGTAGGTC
>DASPMK010000185.1:0-2539 GCA_035627075.1 Azospirillaceae bacterium | reverse complement strand
GGAATCCGCTTCAGCACGTTGCGGAACAACTCCTCGAACCGCATCTCGCCGGACAGGGTGAGCTTGATCGTGAGATAGCCGGCCTGGGACGCTATCTGCTGCACGGCGTTGGACAGCGAGGTCTTGCCGCGACCGCGATCGCCGAACAGCACGACGTGGGCCCGCTCCTCCTCCACCGCCTGGATGATGCGTTTCAAGGTGGAGAGCCGCCCGACGAACAGCGAATTTACCCGCTGCTTCGGCCGGGTCGGAGTGAAAGCCTCACGCAGGGCCGTATTCATCTCCGGCGTCATGCCGGTGACGGTGGCGGTCCCGGTGCGCAAGAGACCGCCGGACACCGGCAAGGAAAAGCGCGGCAGGTCTCCCCCACTTGCCCCGCCGCTACGCGGGGGCTCCGCCGGCGCGCTCCCCCTCGGGGCGGGAGGTGGAGATGGAACCACCCCTTGGGAACGCGGCGTCGCCGGCGTTGCCGCGTTGCGTCCGCCGAGCACACTCAGATCGGGGCGGCGCGACGGCGGCGGAGGTGGGGGCGCCGGCCATGCAGGAGCTTCGCGTGCATTCGGCATGCCGCCGACCGCCCGCAGGGAAGATGGCCTCTCGCTGCCCGAACGGCCCGGCCCGGCGGCGTATTCAGGACCCGGTGGCGGGGCCGCGCCCTCGCCATGCCGCTCCATATCGTCGCAAGGTCCATCCTTGCGACGCTTTCGAAAGAAATTCCGCATCCTCGAAACACCTTCCAGTCGGTCACCGGTGGCCTGACTGATGTGGCCACTCGTGTCCCCCGCCGACAGTCCTCAGTCGGCGGTACTGTAGGCGCGGATGCCGCCCGGTGGTGTTGGCGCTTATGGCTATCATACCGAGGCGGAAATGCTCCGGGCGCCGTCACCCGAGCCGGTTACAGCCCGTAGGCGTAGCCCACCACCGTCCACCCATAAAGCATGCCCACCAGACCACTGAGCGTCACCACGTCACGAAGAAAGACCAAGGTCCGCATGTCCGCCTCTCCCCTGAGTTCGTCAGAACAGTTCATGAACACATGGTTTATCGGAACATTGAGGAAACTTCAAGCGATTTGTTCTCTGAATGTTCTCGTCGGATATCAGCAACCGGACATCGTCAAACGGCGGGTAGTGTCAAACGGCGGGTAGTCCAGCGGGTGGCTTGGTGCCCGGCCAGCGTTCCAGGCCGTCGGCAATCTCGTAATAGTCGCCCTGATCGGCGACGAAGATATGGCGGATGGTCTTGAGAGTGGTCGGCACGTCCAGCGTGCCGGCGGCGATTCCCAGCGTCGGCCTGTCGTGCCCGTCCCAGAACAGGCTGGAGCCGCATTCGCGGCAAAAGCCGCACCGCGCCGCACAGGCACCCACCCGTCACCATCATCCCGCTCCTCTCAGCCGTTCATTGCGTCGCCGCAACACCTCCAGGGTGGCCAGCAGGAAAACCGAGAGCAAGGTCAACATCGTCGCAACCGCCAGGATGGTGGGGCTGATGTTTTCGCGGATGCCGCTGAACATCTCGCGCGGCAAGGTCCGTTGTTCTGCACCAGCGAGAAACAGGATCATCACCACCTCGTCCAGCGAGGTGGCGAAGGCCAGCAAGGCGCCGGATGCCACCCCCGGCAGGATCAGCGGCAACACCACACGGAAGAACACCGCGGCCGGCGCCGCTCCCAGGCTGGCCGCCGCTCGCACCAGGGTCATGTCGAAACCTTGCAGCGTCGCGCTGACGGTGATCACCACGAAGGGGGTGGCCAGCATGGTGTGCGACAGGATGATGCCGTGATAGCTGCCGGTGAGGCCCAGCGGCGCGAAAAAGAAATAGAGCCCCACCGCCGCGATCACGGCCGGCACGATCATCGGCGAAACCAGCAGTCCCACCACCAGTCGCTTGGCGGGAAACCGCGCCTCATTAAGCCCCAAGGCCGCCAGCGTGCCCAGGCCGGTGGCCAGCACCGTTGAGGCCACACCGATCACCGCGCTGTTCCAACTGGCGTTGAGCCAGTGGTCGGAAGTGAAGAACTCCCGGTACCACTTCAGGGAAAAGCCGGTCATGGGATAGGTCAGGAACGTGCTGTCGTTGAACGACAACGGAATGACCGCCAGGATCGGCGCCATCAGAAAGACGAACACCGCCGCCGCGACGATCCACAGCGCCCAGGTCCAGCCCCGTCCCTTGCCCATGGCCGCCTCGCTCAAGAACCGCCCAGGCGCTCGGCGCCGATCAACCGGGTGAACACGGCGTAAAGGATCAGCGTCGCCGTCAGCAGTACCGCGCCCAGGGCCGAGGCCATGCCCCAGTTCACCGTGTCGGTGGTGTAGAAGGCGATGAAGTAGCTGATCATCTGGTCGGCCGCTCCGCCCACCAGGGCCGGCGTGATGTAGTAGCCGAGCGCGATGATGAACACGAGGAGCGAGCCCGCCGCCACGCCCGGTAATGACAGGGGGAAATACACCCGCCGGAACGACTGCGCCGGCGTCGCCCCCAGCGTCGCCGCCGCCCGCCGGTAAATGGGCGGGATGGCACGCATCACGCTGTAGAG
>DASPMK010000184.1:0-2445 GCA_035627075.1 Azospirillaceae bacterium | reverse complement strand
ATCGCTGGTCGATGGCGCCTATCATGACGTCGACTCGTCGGTGCTGGCGTTCGAGACGGCCACCCGCGCCGCTTTCCGTGAAGGCACTGCCCAAGCCAAGCCGATTATTTTGGAGCCGGTGATGAAGGTCGAGGTGATGACGCCCGAGGAGTATGTGGGCGACATCATCGGCGACCTCAACAGCCGCCGCGGCCACATCACCGCCATGGATCAGCGTGGCAACGCCCGGGTCATCGTCGCCGACGTGCCGTTGGCCACGATGTTCGGTTATGTCAATACGCTGCGCTCCATGAGCCAGGGGCGGGCGCAGTACGCGATGCAATTCGATCATTACGAGCCCGTGCCTCAGGCCGTCGCCGAGGAAATCCGGGCCAGGATGGCTTGATCCCGCCGCTGAAGGGATTTTCGCACCAGACGGAGACACTGGGTTATGGCCAAGGCTAAATTCGAGCGGAATAAGCCGCACTGCAACGTTGGGACGATCGGTCACGTGGACCATGGCAAGACGTCCCTGACCGCGGCGATCACCAAGGTGCTGGCGGAGAGCGGCGGCGCCACCTTCACGGCGTACGACCAGATCGACAAGGCGCCGGAAGAGAAGGCGCGCGGCATCACCATCTCGACCGCCCACGTCGAGTACGAGACGGGCAACCGGCACTACGCCCACGTCGACTGCCCGGGCCACGCCGACTACGTCAAGAACATGATCACCGGCGCGGCGCAGATGGACGGCGCCATCCTGGTGGTTTCGGCCGCCGACGGCCCGATGCCGCAGACGCGCGAGCACATCCTGCTGGCCCGCCAGGTCGGCGTGCCGGCGCTGGTGGTGTTCATGAACAAGGTCGACATGGTCGACGACCCGGAGCTGCAGGAGCTGGTCGAGCTTGAGGTGCGCGAGCTGCTGAGCTCGTACAACTTCCCCGGCGACGACATCCCGATCATCAAGGGCTCGGCGCTGTGCGCGCTGGAGGACCGCGAGCCGGCGCTCGGCCGCGAGGCGATCTTGAAGCTGATGGAGGCGGTGGACGCCTACATCCCGCAGCCCGAGCGCCCCAAGGACCGGCCGTTCCTGATGCCGATCGAGGACGTGTTCTCGATCTCGGGCCGCGGCACCGTGGTCACCGGGCGCGTCGAGCGCGGTGTGGTCAAGGTCGGCGAGGAGGTCGAGATCGTCGGGCTGAAGGCGACGGTGAAGACGACGGTGACCGGGGTCGAGATGTTCCGCAAGCTGCTCGACCAGGGCGAGGCCGGCGACAACATCGGCGCGCTGCTGCGCGGCACCAAGCGCGAGGACGTGGAGCGCGGCCAGGTGCTGGCCAAGCCGGGCTCGATCACGCCGCACACCAAGTTCACCGCCGAGGCCTACATCCTGACCAAGGAGGAGGGCGGGCGCCACACGCCGTTCTTCACCAACTACCGGCCGCAGTTCTACTTCCGCACCACGGACGTGACCGGCCAGGTCAACCTGCCGGAAGGCACCGAGATGGTGATGCCGGGCGACAACGTGTCGATGGAGGTGCAGCTGATCGCCCCCATCGCCATGGACGAGGGCCTGCGCTTCGCCATTCGCGAAGGCGGCCGGACGGTGGGTGCAGGCGTCGTGGCGAAGATCATCGAGTAATACAGTGCATTGGTCCGACGCCGGTCACCCCTCACAAGAGGGGACAGCCGGCGTCGGCTTTTTTGCTGGATTTGCGTTGGTGAATTCGTTAAAAGGCGGTTTCCACGACTCCGCGGCGGGTAACAGCGTTGCGGCGGGCGTCCGGAAGGCGTTAGGAGTGTAGCTCAATTGGTAGAGCACCGGTCTCCAAAACCGGGGGCTGGGGGTTCGAGCCCCTCCACTCCTGCCATCCCCGACAAAACCCGCGCCGCCTGCCGGCGCCGGGGCCCATCAAGGGGCATGTTCCGGGGTAATGCCGACGGCGTCCAAGGGTCGATGATAGAATAAAGCGGATAAAAGACATCGCCATGGCTGGTCAAAATCCTATTGAATTCGCGCGCGATGTTCGCCGCGAAGTCGCCAAGGTCACTTGGCCGACCCGCAAGGAGACCATGGTTACCACCGGCATGGTGTTCGTCATGGTGATTATGGCGGCGCTGTTTTTTCTGGTTGTCGACCAGGCGATGGCATTCACCGTCCGCCTGATCCTGGGTCTCGGAGGCTGATAGTCATGGCTGCGCGCTGGTACGTGGTCCACGTCTACTCGGGATTCGAGAAGAAGGTAGCCCAGTCGATCAAGGAAAAGGCGATCCAGAAGGGGCTGGCCGAAAAATTCGAGGAAGTTCTGGTCCCGACGGAAGAAGTCGTGGAGGTGCGCCGCGGCGCCAAGGTGAACGCAGAGCGCAAATTCTTCCCCGGCTACGTTCTCGTCAAAATGGACCTGACCGACGAGACCTGGAGCCTCGTCAAGAACACCCCGAAAGTGACAGGCCTCTTGGGCGGTG
>DASPMK010000183.1:0-4501 GCA_035627075.1 Azospirillaceae bacterium | reverse complement strand
CGCCGGATCGACCACGTTCTTCTTGGACTTCGACATCTTCTCGATGCGCCCGGACGCAACCGGCGAGCCATCGGAAAGCTTGGTGAGTTGATCGCCCTCGCGCTTGATCTCCTGCGGGTTCAGCCAAGCGCCGTTCAGATCCTTGTAGGTTTCATGGGTGACCATGCCCTGGGTGAACAGGCCGGCAAACGGCTCCTTCACATCCAGATAGCCGCACTTGTTCAGCGCGCGGGTGAAGAAGCGGGAATACAGGAGATGGAGCACGGCATGCTCGATGCCGCCGATATACTGGTCGACCGGCAGCCAGTGATCCACGGTCTCGCGATCAAACGCCACGTCGTCACGATGCGGCGAAACATAGCGGGCGAAATACCACGACGATTCGAAGAAGGTGTCGAAGGTGTCGGTTTCGCGCTGGGCGGCGGCGCCGCAGACCGGGCAGGTGGTGTGCTTCCAGGTCGGGTGATGATCCAGCGGGTTGCCCGGCTTGTCGAAAGTCACGTCCTCGGGCAGCTTTACCGGAAGCTGGTCGGCCGGCACCGGCACGGCGCCGCACTGGGCACAGTGGATCACCGGGATCGGGCAGCCCCAATAGCGCTGGCGGGAGACGCCCCAGTCGCGCAGGCGGTAGATGGTGGTGCGTTCGCCCTGCCCCGCCGCCTCGATCCGCTCCGACGCGGCGATCTTGGCGTCCTCGACGGCCAAGCCGTTCAGGAGCTCGGAATTGAAGATGGTGCCCGGGCCGGTGTAGGCCTCGCCGCCGATCTGGAAGCTGGCGGGATCTTCGCCCGGCGGCAGCACCACCGGGATCACCGGCAGGCTGTACTTGCGGGCGAAATCCAGATCGCGCTGGTCGTGGGCCGGACAGGCGAAGATGGCGCCGGTGCCGTATTCCATCAGCACGAAGTTGGCAACATAGACCGGCAGGGTCTTGCCCGGAATGAACGGGTGCAGCGCCTTCAGCCCAGTGTCGAAGCCCTTCTTCTCCACCGTCTCCAGCACCGCCTCGCTGGTGCCCATCCGGTTGCACTCGGCGATGAACTCGGTCAGGCCCGGGTTGCCGGCGGCCAGTTCGGCGGCCAGTGGATGGTTGGGCGACATGCCGACGAAAGAGGCGCCGAACAGCGTGTCGGGCCGGGTGGTGAAGACCTCCAGTTGGTCGGGCCGGTCCTCCAGGACGAAGCGGAACCTGAGGCCGGTGGACTTGCCGATCCAGTTTTCCTGCATCAGGCGCACCCGTTCGGGCCAGCGCTCCAGCGTCTTGATGCCTTCCAGCAGTTCGTCGGCGAACGCGGTGATCTTGAGGAACCACTGGTTCAGCTGGCGCTTTTCCACCAGCGCGCCGGATCGCCAGCCGCGGCCGTCGATCACCTGCTCGTTGGCCAGCACGGTGTTTTCCACCGGGTCCCAGTTGACCCATGACTCCCGGCGGTAGGCCAAGCCGGCCGCCAGGAAATCCAGGAACATCTTCTGTTCGTGGCGGTAGTATTCCGGCTCGCAGGTGGCGACCTCGCGGCTCCAGTCGATGGACAGGCCCATCGACTTCAACTGGTCGCGCATGGTGGCGATGTTTTCGCGAGTCCACTTGGCGGGATGCACACCCTTTTCCAGCGCCGCATTCTCCGCCGGCAGGCCGAACGCGTCCCAGCCCATGGGATGCAGCACAGAAAAACCCTTGGCGCGCTTGTAGCGCGCGATCACGTCGCCGATGGTGTAATTGCGGACGTGGCCCATGTGGATGCGCCCCGAGGGATAGGGGAACATCTCCAGGACGTAGTATTTTTCCCGTCCCTCATCCTGGCGGACCGCGAAGCTGTCGCGGTCCTCCCAAGTCTTCTGCCACTTGGCTTCGGTTTCCTTGACGTTATAGCGCGCCATGGTGGGTCTGATGTCTCAGGAACGGGTTTTCAAGATCGAGGAGGCGGGAGCTTCCTCGGGGGATGCCGCTTACTGGCTCGCCCGCTGGGCGATGTTCAGTTGGCGGGCGCGGGTGAGGATGGTGTCCTCAAGCTGTGCGGCGGTTTCCGGCGACACACCGCTGTCGTGCCACTGGCCGCCATCCCTAGCCTGTCGGAACACCGACACGCGCACACCGTCGGCGCGGAGCTGGCGGTCGAGGATGTAGAGGTTCACCTTGAACCGCTCGTTCGGCGCGTTGGGCGGCGAATACCAGTCGGTCAGGATGACGCCGCCGAAAGGATCGGCCGAGGCGATCGGCATAAAGGCCAGGGTATCGAGCGAGGCGCGCCACAGGAAGCTGTTGACGCCGATACCCGAGGCGTCCTCGTCCTTCTTCTTCTTGTTACCGCCGAAAAGGCTGAAGCCGCCCTCGCCGCCGAGCACGCTACCGCTTTCATAGCGCTTCTTCACATCGGGATCAGGGTACTCGGCCTTGGGCTTGGGCATGTTGGCGCCGCAGCCGGGCAGAAGCAGGGCTAGCGCGATGGCGCCGGCCAAAGGGGCAAAGAAAGAACGGGAACGGACGGTCATCGGGGTCATCCACACGAACGATTGCTCGGAGTTAGACCAAAAAAGAAGCGGCAGCGCAAGGCTGCGCTGCCGCTTCCCATTTTTCTACTGGCAAAGACCAGATTAGAAGGCGAGCTTGGTGCCGAGGATCAGGACACTGCCGTCGTTGTTGGTCACTTCGTTATCGGCATAGACGAAGTCGGCGTTGACCGACAGGCCCGGCGCCACGGTGTAGGTGCCGCCCAGAGCGTACTGGTTCACGCCGTCGGTGTCGTAATCGACGTAAGCGTAGTTGGCGGCGACGCCGAAGTTGCCGGCGGTGTAGGCCACGCCGACGTTCCAGGCGTCTTCGGCGCCGTCAGCGGCCGCGGCCTCGTCGAAGTCCGCGTAACCGCCACCGACCTGGAAGCCGGCGTAGCCGAGACGCAGGCCGGCGTTCCACGAGGTGAACTCGCTGCCGGCGGCAGTGGCGTTGTCGCCGTTGGCGGTCAGGAGACCGGCCGAGCCTTCGACGGTGACGCCCGAGAACTCGCCGTTGTAGTTCAGAACGGCCTCGAAGATGTCGTTCGACTCGCCAGCGGCGAGACGGGTGGCACCGGTGCGGACGATGCTGTCACCCTGGTCCAGTTCCGGGGAGTAGCTGACGCCGACCTGGAAACCGACCACGCGCGGCGAGAAATAGCTGATCTTGGTGTTGTCCTGGAGATCGACGAAGAACGGATAGGCGCCGAGGGTGCCGTCGCTCAGCCAATCGTACTGGTCACCATCGAGCTGGCCGATGCCGACCACCGGGGCGTAGATCGACATCTGATAGACCACGCCGTCCTGGTCACCGGCCTCGATGCGGCCCCAGGAGCCCTGGACATACAGGTAGGCCTCGTCGTAGTCGAGAGCCGAGTTGGCGGCGCCGCTGTTGGACTCGATCTCGATCGAGGCACCGTACTCCAGGCCGTTGTCGGCCTTGATGTCGGCCTTGACATGGACCTCGGTGTTGTTGCGGAAGTCGCGGTCGTTGCCGGTGGCGTCGGCTTCGTCATCGAAGAAGCCGGCCTGGAAGTCGACGGAGCCGCCAACCGTGACCTTCGACTCGGCGGCCAGGGCCGAACCGGCGAAGAAACCCAGGCCGATGATGGCCGTGCTAGCCAAGAGAATCTTCTTCATCTGCAACTCCCAACGCGAAAGGCCTGATTGGCCTGTGTCTGTCTGACGGGCGCTCCCGCTGGGGAAAATCCCTACGTATGCGCCCTGTTGACGCAGTTAAACCGATCGATTGGGTTATAGACAACAGGAGAGTGGGGGAGTTGTCAGCAGTTCGGTAACAGTGTGGCTTTATCGCCACGATATGCCTAAGGGGAAGGCAGATTGCCCTGACAGGGGCAGTACACAAACGAAAAGGGGCGGCGGATCGCTCCGCCGCCCCCGTTCGTACCGGACAGGATCCGATTAGAACGACAGACGGGTGCTGATGAGAACGATATCGGTCTCGTCAGCCACCGTGTCGCGGTCCACATGGACATAGTCGGCGCGGACGGCCAGGCCCTGGGCGACGACGTAGGCACCGCCGACGCCATAGATCTGGACCTCGTCACCGTTGATGTAGTCGGTGCCCTGGTAGTTGGCAGCGACGGAGATCGGGCCGGTGGTATAGCCGAGGCCGATGGTCCAGCCGTTGTCAACGCCCGAAGCCTCATCCCAATCGACGTAGTTGCCGCCGAAGGAGATGCCGGCATAGGACACCTGGGCGCCCAGAGCCCACGAGGTGAACTCGTCGACGCCGACGGCGTTGGCTTCGGCGGTCGAGATGGTGCCGGAAGCCTTCACGCCGATGCCCGAGAAGTCACCGGTGTAGGCGACGCCGCCTTCGATGAAGTCGCTGAAGCCGGCGGCCGGGGCGATACGGACGATGCTGTCGCCCTGGTCGGCTTCCGGAGCGTAGGACACGCCGGCCTGGAAGCCGGAGAACACCGGGGTGTAGTAGGTGATCTTGGACGCGTCCGAGCTGTCGACGGCCTTGTAGGTTTCACCCGGGGTG
>DASPMK010000182.1:0-6436 GCA_035627075.1 Azospirillaceae bacterium | reverse complement strand
GTGTAGCCGGCGGTGCGTTGGAACACCCGGTTGGCGTAGGTGATGCGGCCCCGGGTGTCGGTTTTGCTGACAATAATCTCGTGCGGTTCGATGAACCGCTCCCGACCCGTTGGTTGCGGACGTTGCATGGTCCTGTCTGCTTCTTGAAATGCCCTAAAGGGTTTCAGACCTCCGCCGGGAACGGTAGAGAAAAGCGGTGGGTACCACCTGTGGCAAAAATACGCATACCAAATATTTCGCCGGTTGAGCAATGATATTTCAGTAAGTATTTCCCTAAATACTGGCAAATTTGCGCCCTTTCCCATGATCAGGCGAGCCGGCGAGACGGAAGCGCGGGCGGGCGGTTTTCCCGGTCGGAGGGATGCCGCATGCGGGAAGTCGAGATTGTCACGGTTATCGAGTACATAGAGGTCATCGCCACCCTGGCCGAGTGTACGGTCAACTACCGGGGGGCGAAGGATCCGGTGGAGGACATGAAACCCACGGTGGTTCGCTCGTGGCAGCGCAACCGCCGCATCCGCGGCGACAACGGGCGCGAGCCGGCACTCTCATTGCCGGAATACGAGGAGCGGCTGGTCGAGGCGTTCCAGCGCCAGGCCTTGCCGTTCCTCGACCAGATTCCCGACAGCCACCTGAATTGGCTGTCGGTGGCGCAGCACTACCAGTTGCCGACGCGGCTTCTCGACTGGACCCGCAACCCGCTGATCGCGCTGTACTTCGCGGCGAACAACCGCGGCGTCTACACGCCGCCCCAAGGCTGGGAGGACGTGTTCGTCTTCGTCTGGGAGGTCAGCGACACGCTGGATTCCCACCGTCACATGTTGCCGCTCGATCGGGTGGCGGGATTCCGGCCGATGGGCGATGGCCTCATCGCCGACGAGCGGGCGTCGGCGGGCCGGGGAGTGCTGCTGTTCAACCCGCCGATCCTGTCCTCGCGTACCGCCTCGCAGGAAGGGCTGTTCAGCTTCGAGCCGAGGATTTCCGAAATCTCGTTTCCCGAGGTGGCCGAAACCGCCGGGCTGTCGCTGACCCGCATCCGGGTGCGGGGCGGCGCGCGGCTCGGCATCCTGAAGCATCTGAACCGGCTGGGCGTGGAGACGGGCAAGCTGTTTCCCGATTTGCCGGGCCTGTGCGCCCACCAGAAATGGGTGGCGGAGTGGCTATGGTGAAACCGGATCTGGAAGAGCGCATCCGATGCCGCGCCTTCGCCTTGTGGGTGGCGGAAGGCCGCCCCGACGGCCGCGCCGCCGACCACTGGGCCGAAGCCGAGCGGGCCGTGCTGGCCGAGGAGGCGGGGGTGAGGCACGGGGGGGAGCCCAACCTGTCGGCGGTGGCCGAGGGCATGCGCGAAAACGCCATCGGCCCCGTTTCGCCCGATGCCGGGTCGCGCGGCCGGGTGGCCAGGGCGCGGCGCAAGGACGCCACCGGGCCCGGGCAGGGTGAGGTGGCGTAGGACGTGCTACACCGCGCCGCGGGCGGCGGCGAGGTTGCGGATCAGAGTGTCCAACTCGGCGGTGCGGCGGGCGAGGTCGCGGGACAGGCGTACCGGCTCGGTCACGTCCACCGCCGTGGTCTGGACGGCGGGAACGCCTTCCCAGTCCACCACCCGTTCCGCCAGATCAAGCCACACCTCGACCCCGTTGCGGCGGATGTTGCGCACCCTGATGACCGGCGGCGGCGGCTCTCCCGCCATCAACCGGCCATAGTTCTCACGCGCTTTGTCGTGGAATTCCGGCGCCACGGTTTGCAGGATCGAGGGCTGCGCCAGCACTTCTTCCGCCGACTCGAAGCCGAGAATGCGGGCATAGGCGGCGTTGACGGACAGCGGCTTGAAATTTCGATGGACCAGAATCCCTTGCGGCGAGCCGTCCACCAGGTCGCGGCAGCGGCGGCGGCTTGTCTCCAGCGCCCGCTCGATCGCCACCTGATCGGTGATATCGGTGCCGACGCCGCGATAGCCGGCGAAGATGCCATGGGAATCGACGATGGGAGTGCCGCTGATGCGGAAGACCCTGAGCTGGCTGTCGCCACGGCGGTAGACATAGGTGAAGTTGGTGAAGGAGCGATGGTGCAGCAGGTCGTTCAGATGCGCCTGCCAACTGGCGTCGCTGGGGGTGGCGCTGCCCACCTCCATGCGCGTCTTGCCCAAAAGGCGTGCCGGCTCCTCGCCGGTCAATTCGCGGAAGCGGTCGGAAAAGAAGCGGAATCGGAGGTCGCGGTCGGTTTCCCAGAACCAGTCGGAGGTGGCGCGGGCGTAATCACGGAATCGTTCGACGCCAAGACGGATGGCGGCGTCGGCCGCCAGAGTCTGGCTCATGTCGCGCAGCATGCCGGTGAACAGCCGCTCGCCGCCGATGGTCATCTCGGCGATGGTGATGTCCAGGGGGAACAGCGTGCCGTCGCGCCGCCGGCCGCGAAGAATGCGGCCACGGCCGATGACGGTGGAACTGCCGCTTCGGCCGACGTGTTCGGCCAAATGCGCGGCGTGTTCCCGGGCGTCGTCCTCGGGCATCAGCCGGGCGACGTTGTTGCCTATCATCTCCCCGGCCGCGTAGCCGAACAGGTGCAAGGCCGCCGGGTTGGCCGACAGGATCATGCCCTGGACGTCGGCGGTGATGATGCCGTCGACGGCCGTGTCGTGGATGGCGCGCAGATGCGCTTCGCTTTCCTTGAGCGCCGCCTCCACCCGGTGCCGCACCGTGACGTCCCGGAAGTACCAGATCCGGCCGAGCGTTCCGCCGGTGGGGTCGGCCAGCGGGGCGTCCTGCCAGCGGAAGACCCGATCGTCACGCAATTCCAGGTCGTGGAGTATGCCGTCGGCATCCTGGCGCGGCCGGCTCAGGCGGTCGGTGTCGGCGGGGTCGGTCAGCCGGCTTCCGAGTTCGGGGGCCAGATCCTTCCAACGGCGGCCGGTCAGCGCCGTCGGCGGCAGCCCCCACAGTTCCAGAAAGCGGCGGTTGTGCAGAAGGATGCGGCCATCGGCCCCGAGCGCGACGATGCCGTCCGGCGCCGACTCCAAGGCGGCACTTAAAAGGCGACCGTCGAAATCGCCGGCCGTTCCGGGCGCGTCATCCGCCGGTACCATGGCAGCGTTCCCAAATTTCGCGCAGCCGGCCGCTCAGGGACATGGGATCGAACGGCTTGGCGATGACGTCGGTAACACCCAGGGCGAGATACCGTTCCACCTCCTGCGGCTGCACCTTGGCGGTGATGAAGATCACCGGGATATGGCGCGCGGCGCCGTCGGCCTGAAGGGCGGCAAAGGTCGTCGGCCCATCCATCCCCGGCATCATGACATCAAGGAGGATCAGGTCGGGGGAGAAGGCGCGGGCATGGCCCACCGCCAGTTGGCCCTCGCTGCACGTCTCGACCTCGAACCCGCCCAGCCGCGTCAGGGCCATGCGGGTGATCGTCTGCAGAACCTCCTCGTCCTCGACATACAGAATCTTGCGCAGCGGCGGGATGGCGGACATGAGTGCGGACCTTCCTCAACTGACGGGCGCTGCCGGGGACGCCGGTTCCCGTTCGCCGGTTTCCCTTTCCCCTGGGATCAGGGCGCGGATCGTTTCGACCAGCACGCCGTTCGAAACCCGTGACTTGATCAGCGTGGCGGTAGCCCGCTCCAGGTCGACGGCCGAGGTCTCAAGCGCCGTAAAGACCACCACCGGGATGGTATGACCAGAACCATCCTTGAGTTCGGGCAGGATATCAAGCCCGTAGCCATCGGGCAGGCCCAAGTCGATGATCGCGAGGTCGAAGCGGTGATTGGCGGCGGTCTGCTGCCGCGCCTCGGCCAGGGTGCGGGCGAGGGTGACGTCGGCGAAGTCGGCGAGCAGGGCCGCGATCACGGCGGCGATTTCGAGGTCGTCCTCCACATGCAGGATTTGGCTGCGGCGACTCTGGCTGTGATGCACGGCGGACTGAATGCCGGCGATCAGCCTTTCTTCGTCGATGGGCTTGTTGAGCCAGTCGATGATCGCCACGGCGTCCCCGTTCAGGAGCCGGCGTTCCTGGTCGGCCACGGCCGAGACGACGATGATGGGGAACTCGCGGGTGGCCGGGTCGGCGCGCAACGCGCGGATCAGCTCGATGCCGCTTTCGTCGGGCAGCCGCAGGTCCAGCGTCATGGCGTCGAAGGTCCCGCTCTGGAGCCGGTGGCGGGCCTCGGCGGCGGTTCCGGCCAAGGTGGTGGCGAAGCCCGCTTGGTCAAGAAGCATGGCCAGCAGTTTGGCCACGTCACCATCGTCCTCGCAGACGAGGATGCGGGGGCGGTGGGGGGTGCCGCCGGCGGGTACCCCATGGCTCTGGTGCGGCTCCCCGACGACCCACACCGGCAGTTCGACGTAGAAGGTGGTGCCGCCCCCCACCTCGGTGGTGAACCAGACGCGGCCGTTGAGGCGCTCGACGATGCTCTTGGTGATGTTGAGGCCGAGGCCGGTGCCCCCCTTGGATCGCCGATCCGACGCGTCGGCCTGGGCGAACTTCGTGAACACCTTGTCTTGGAAGCCTTCCGGGATACCCGGGCCATGGTCGATCACCGCTACCCGGACCCAGCCGGGACGCGGCCGGGTTATGGCGATCTCCACGTTGCCGTCGGATGGGGAGAACTTCGTGGCGTTGGACAGGAGATTGGTGAACACCTGGATCAGCCGGTCCGGGTCGGCCAGAACCTCGATCTCGGGATGCGGCTCGATGAGGTTGAGGGTGACGCCGAAACGGCCGGCATACCCCTCGATGTCGATGATGGCCCGTTCGACGATGTCTTGCAGCTGCACCGGCCTGATGTCGAGCTTCAAGGCGCCCGAAGCGATCTTCTCCACGTCGAGGATGTCGTTGATGAGCCGCACCAGCCGTTCGGAGCTTTGCAGGGCGATGTCGGTGAGCTGGCTCGCCTCGTCCGGCAGCGGGCCGAAGGCACCGCTGGCCACCATACCCAGCGAGGCGCGGATGGCGGTCAAGGGCGTGCGAAGCTCGTGGCTGACGGTGGAGATGAATTCGCTCTTCAACTGCTCGACCTCTTTCAGCTCGCTGATGTCGGTGCCGATGCCGAGAAAGCCGAGGAGTTCCCCGTCCTCGTCCCAGATGGCGGCGGCCGACAGCAGCACCGGAAAGTGGCTGCCGTCCTTGCGCACGTAGGTCCATTCCGCCTGATCGGGGAGACCGGCGCGCGCGCGGGTCACCAGCGCTTCGAATCCGGTGGTGATCGGCGTCGCCAGTTCTTCGGCCAACTGGCGGGCGCGGTGGGCCAGTTCCTCGGGCAGGTGCAGGATGGTGGGAGTGTGCAGGCCCACCATTTCGTCCGCCGTGTAGCCCAGCATCCGTTCGGCCGCGGGACTGAAGACCTGAATGACGCCGAAGGCGTCGGTGGCGATGATGCAGTTGTTGGCGCTCTTCAGCATGGCGACCTGCAAGGCCGACAACTGGCGGCGTTCCAGGGCGGAGCGCTTGAATACCGCCACCGCGTCGGCCATGGCGCCGATCTCGTCGGGGTGGCCGGGGTGGGGAATTTCGGTCGACAGATCATCCTCGGCCAGTTGTACCATCGCCTGGGTGAGGCGCTTCACCGGGAGGACGATGCGGCGGTGGATGATGGTGAACGTCGCCGCCGTTACCAGCAGGTCCAGGATCAGAAGGGCGATGGCGAAGGCGAAGTCGCGCGCGGCGGCGTCGGACAGTTGGGCGGTGTAGACGGCCGTATGGGCGATCGAGGCGTCCTGAACCCGTCGCAGCGCGTCGATGAAGAGGGAAGCCTCGTGCCACCACTCGACGGCGGTCAGCGTCGAATTCGCCGCCGCGCTCGCCGGGCCGAACACCTGCGGCCGGATGACGCTCTGGTATCGGTCATAGGCCCGTTCCGCCTGGGATACGGTATCGGCGAAGTCGGCGGCGGCGCTGCTGTCGGCGGGCGCCAGTTGGCTGATGCTGGCGATAAGGTTGCGGTCCTCCGAGACGCGGTCGAGTCGCATGTCCATCCCAACCACCGAGCGCACCATCTCCCAGGCCAGCGCGAACTTGCCGTGCAGCTCAGCCAGCGCTTCCCGATGCGGCCCAAGGGATTCGCCCAGCGCCAGCCGGCCCCCCACCCGCGCGCGTTCGCGACCGACGAACTCGCTGGCGACCCAGGTGAAATGCTTCACCTGGCTTTGCACCACCAGATGCTCGTTGGCCACCGGAGTGGCGAACAGGATCTGGCGGCGCATCTCCTGCGCCGTTTCGATCTGCTCGGTGGACGCCTCGTACCAGGCATCGGCCAGTTGCCGGCGGTCGGACGGGGGGGTGACGGTGGGGGAACGGTCGGCGAGGACGGCATTCACCGCATCGCGCAGATCCCGGATGTTCACCCGCGCCCGCGCTACGGTTTCCGACGCCTCGGGGGAGATCGGGAACAGGCTGCCGTGATGGGCGAGCAGGTCCAGCGCCTCGTCGAGCAGGCGAT
>DASPMK010000181.1:0-9263 GCA_035627075.1 Azospirillaceae bacterium | reverse complement strand
GGGTGTTGGCCCAGGTCGACGGGTCCGCCGGGTTGACCGCCACCGCCGACACCGAAGCGGCCCGACGCACCATGCCCTCGGGCAGCGGCTCGTCGCCGCCGGCCATGGCCAGCGCCGGGTCGTAGCGGGTTTCCTGCATCACCTGCGGGCGGGAGCCGAAGACCTCATCCTCCACGTCGGACGGGGCGTCGGCGTGGATCTGGACGTGGCTCAGCACCATCGTCACCGTCTCGCGCAGATTGGACAGCATCGCCTCGAACAGACCGAAGGCCTCGCGCTTGTACTCGTTCAGCGGGTCCTTCTGGGCGTAGGCGCGCAGATTGATGCCCTGACGCAGATGGTCGAGCTGGAGCAGATGTTCCTTCCACGCCTGATCCAGAAGTTGCAGCAGCACGCTCTTTTCGGCGGCGCGCATCATCTCGGGGCCGAAGTTGGCGGCCTTTTCGGCCATCAGCCGGTCACCGGCGGCCTGGAGGCGCTCGATGATCTCGGTTTCGGTGATGCCGTCTTCCTTGCCCCACTCCAGCACCGGCAGATCCCGCGCCAGGATGCGGCGGATTTCCTCGTGCAGGCTGGCGAGGTCCCATTGCTCGGGATAGGAGTTGGCGGGGATGCACTTGGCGACCAGTTCGGCGATCACCTCGTGGCGCATGCCCTGGATGGTGCCGGAGATGTCGTCGGCCTCCATCAGGTCGCGGCGCTGCTCGTAGACCACCTTGCGCTGGTCGTTCATCACGTTGTCGAACTTCAGGAGGTTCTTGCGAATCTCGAAGTTGTGGGCCTCGACCTTCTGCTGGGCCTTTTCCAGCGCCTTGTTGATCCAGGGGTGGATGATCGCCTCCCCCTCCTGGAGGCCCAGCTTCTGCAGCATGCCGTCCATCCGGTCGGAGCCGAAGATGCGCATGAGGTCGTCCTGCAGGGACAAGAAGAACTTCGACGCGCCCGGATCGCCCTGGCGGCCGGAGCGGCCACGAAGCTGGTTGTCGATGCGGCGGCTTTCGTGACGCTCCGTGCCGATGACGTAGAGGCCGCCGGCCTGCTTCACCACATCCTTGTCGCGCTCCACCTCGGCACGGATCCGGGCGATGCGGTGCTCGCGCTCGGCCGGGTCGGTGACGGCGGCCAGTTCCTGCTGGACGCGCATCTCGACGTTGCCGCCGAGCTGGATGTCGGTGCCGCGACCGGCCATGTTGGTGGCGATGGTCACCGCCCCCGGCCGCCCGGCCTGGGCGATGATGTAGGCTTCCTGCTCATGGTAGCGCGCGTTCAGCACATGATGGGGAATCTTGCGCTTCTTCAGGAATTCCGACAACGCCTCCGACTTCTCGATCGACACCGTGCCGACGAGGATCGGCTGCTGGCGCTCCCGGCACTCGGCGACCAGGGTGGCGATGGCCTCGAACTTTTCGCCCTCGGTGCGGTAGACCTCGTCGTCGTGGTCCTGGCGCAGGACGGCCACGTTGGTCGGCATTTCGACCACGTCGAGGCTGTAGATCTCGGCGAACTCGTTGGCTTCCGTCATCGCCGTGCCGGTCATGCCGGCCAGCTTCGGGTAGAGGCGGAAGTAGTTCTGGAAGGTGATCGAGGCCAGCGTCTGGTTCTCGCGCTGGATCGTCGCCCGCTCCTTGGCCTCCAGCGCCTGATGCAGGCCATCGGAATAGCGGCGGCCTTCCATCATGCGGCCGGTGAACTCGTCGATGATGACGACCTTGTCGTCCTTGACGATGTAGTCCTTGTCCCGCTGGAACAGGGTATGGGCGCGCAACGCCTGGTTCACATGATGAACCAGATGGATGTTGGGCAGGTCGTAAAGACCGCCGGCGCGCAGCAGCCCTGCCTGCTTCAGCCACTCTTCGGCCTTTTCCTGACCGGCTTCGGTCAGCGAGACGGCGCGGACCTTCTCGTCCTTTTCGAAATCGTCGGGCGAAAGCTGCGGGATCAGCTTGTCGATGGCGATATAGAGTTCCGACGAGTCCTGCGCCGGGCCGGAAATGATGAGCGGCGTGCGCGCCTCGTCGATCAGGATCGAGTCCACCTCGTCGACGATGGCGAAGTTGAACGGCCGCTGCACCATGTCGGGCAACCGGAACTTCATGTTGTCGCGCAGGTAGTCGAAGCCGAATTCGTTGTTGGTGCCGTAGGTGATGTCGCAAGCATACGCCGCGCGGCGCTGGTCGTCGTCCAGGCCGTGAACGATGCAGCCCACCGACAGGCCCAGGAAGTTGTGGATGCGGCCCATCCACCCGCTGTCGCGGTGCGCCAGATAGTCGTTCACGGTGATGATGTGGACGCCCTTGCCCTCGATGGCGTTGAGATAGGTGGCCAGCGTGGCGACAAGCGTCTTGCCTTCGCCGGTCTTCATCTCCGCGATCTTGCCCTGGTGCAGCACCACGCCGCCCATCAACTGCACGTCGAAGTGTCGCTGGCCCAGCACCCGTCTGGCCGCCTCGCGCACCGTGGCGAAGGCGTCGGGCAGGATGTCGTCCAGTGTTTCGCCCTGGGCCAGCCGACCGCGCAGCCAGTCGGTCCGGGCCTTCAGCTCATCATCCGACAGTGCGGCGACGCCTGGCTCCAGCTCGTTGATCACCTGGACCTGCTTGTGCAGGGCCTTTACGGTGCGGGAATTGGCGGTGCCGAACAGCTTGCGGGCGATAGCGCCGAACATGGAAACCTCAGACAGGAAATCAAGTACGCCGATGATACGGCGCACGTCACATAAGCCGCCCACCCGGCGGTGTCAACGACGCCACGGCAGACGCGCAACGGGACATATGATCGCGGATCGCCGGTCGCGTCCAGCGCCATCAAGAGGCGAAGAGAGGCGATTTGGCATGGCCGCGTTGTTTTGCTGAAACAAAGTTACGAAAATAAGAACGAAAAGAAACCTTAAGGGGTATTTTACATTAAGTTTGTATGCGATATGGTGAAGTAATCGAGAGCGGGAGGGCCGGGTGGCCATCCATCGTCGTCAGGAGGCGCTCATGCAGCCGATCGAGTGGGGCAACTGTCTGCGTGTCGGCGATGACCATATCGACAACGATCATCGCCACCTGATCGCCATGGCCAACCGGCTGATCGCTCCGGAGGCGCGGACGCGGACGGACCTTGTGCTGAAGGTTCTCGACGAGCTGATCGCCTACACCCAGGAACACTTTGGCCGCGAAGAGAAATACATGGAGGCGGTGGGTTTCCCCGGCCTTGTCGAGCACCGCGAAAAGCACCGCAGGCTGTGCGAGCGGGCGGTGGAGTATCGGCGTTCCATGCAGAACCAGCCCCGCCTTTGGCATGGCGATACGCTGTTCGCGTTCCTGGCCGACTGGCTTCTCACCCACATCGCCAACGAGGACCGCAAGATCGGCGACCATGTCCGCGCCCACGGCCTGGAAGAGAAGGGGCGGGCGGCCTTGGCCGGGTCCGGCCTGATGCCGCCGGCCTCGTCCCTACGCCATCATTGAGTCGACGACGAAGGTGCTTTCCTGGCCGATGCGCTCGAAGTTCCGGTCGAGCCAGAGGCGGGCGGAGTCGCGTCCCAGGTCGCGCAGGTGGCAGATAAAGCCGTAATCGGTGTTCAGCTTGCTCGACACCGTGTAGTGCCGCATGTGCTCCTCATCACCGATCAGGTGCAAGAACACCGACCTCAGACCGCACTCGCCTTCTTCCACGCCGGTTTGGCGCAGCAGCCGGTTGATCAGTTCCAGGGCCTTGACCTCGCGCAGGAAGGTCGAATTGAAGCTGATCTCGTTCATGCGGTCGACGATGGCGGTGGGCGTCATCGGCACCGACTCCCGCGTGATCGGGTTGATTTGCACCACCAGAACGTCGCGGGCATTGCAGGCGTGGATCAGCGGATAGAGCGTGGGGTTGCCCATATAGCCGCCGTCCCAGTACGCCTCCCCCTCGATCTCCACCGCCTGCCACAGGAAGGGCAGGCACGAGGAGGCCATGAGCGCCTCCACCGAAATCTCCGGTCCGGCGAAGACGCGCAGCTTGCCCCGGCTCACGTTGGTGGCGTTGACGTACAGCCGCGGCGCCTGGATTTCCCGCAGCGTCTTGAAATCGATGACGCCGGTCAGGATCTCGCGCAACGGGTTGTAGTCCATGGGGTTGAACAGATACGGGCTCATCACCCGAATCATCATGTCGAACCCGGCGTAGAGCGGCATGTACTCCAGGTTGGGATTGCCGGTGAGCCCGAACAGCGTCGGCTGAATCGGCCCCCAGGTGAATTGGCCGGACACCCGCCGCCAGAACACCTCCAGGAGTTCGCGGGCGGTTTCGCGGCCGCCGGTCGCCAGTCCATAGGCCAGCACCGCCCCGTTCATGGCCCCGGCCGAGGTGCCGGAGATGCCCTCCACGTCGATGCGGCCATCCGCCAGGAGCGTGTCCAGCACGCCCCAGGTAAAGGCGCCGTGCGAGCCGCCACCCTGGAGCGCCAGGTTGACCGTCTTGGTGTCGGCCTTCTCGTCGGTTTTGCGCGTCGTCAATGAGCGCGTCTCCGGGAGAGATCGGTTCACTGATCCTTCCATTCGCCATCCCCCAACCGCTCGGCCGCCACAAATTCATAAGCCTGTTTGAGGCGCCGTGCCAGAAAAGCCTGCCGCGGCGGTCTACGCCGATAGAAGGGGACTAACCCGTTTGGCGCGTGTCCCCAAGTGAGAATATGTGGTTAACATGAAGAGGTGCCGGATGAGCCGTCCGACGGGGAGAACAGCATGCAGCCGGGCAAGGCTCTGGAACGGTTCGCCGAGATCGCCGACTGCGGTATCGCCGTCGCGCGAGGGGCTGGGCCGGAAGGGCCTATCATAATTTACGCCAACGGTGCGTTCGAGCGCATGACGGGCCTGAACCCGCGCGAGGTGACGGGCCACGCGCTCATGGCGGCATTGGGCTTGCCGGCGGATGCGCCGGCCCGCCGGATGGTGCTCGCCGCCGTGGCGGGGGGGCGGGGTTTCCACGGGGATGTGCCGCTGCTTCGCCCCGACGGGCGGGCGTTGCGGGTCGAGCTTCAGCTTCAGCCGGCCGGCGATGGCGCGGTGGTGGCGATGCTGACCGACCGGGCCACGGAACAGGAACGGGCGGATTTCCTGGAGGCCGCCATCGACCGCTTTCCCGCCCTGCTTTCCTATGTCGACCGGGATCTGCGCTACCGCTTCAACAACCAGCGCTATACCGAATGGTTCGGGCGTCCCGTGTCCGATTTCGCCGGCCGCACCGTTATGGAAGCGCTGGGAGCTGAAACCGCGCTATCGCTCAAGCCGGCGCTGGAGGCGGCACTCGCCGGTGAGGAGGTGACGTACGAGCGGGCGCATCGGCGTGTCGACGGCCAGGAGCGATGGCTTCTGATCCATTACCTGCCGCATCGTGCCCGCGACGGGTCGGTGGCCGGGATTTTTGTCGTCGGCTACGACATCACCGACCACAAGCGGGCCGAGTGGAGGCTGGCCGACAGCGAGCACAAGCTGAAAGAGGCCCAGGGCATCGCGGAGGTGGGGTGGTGGGAATACCTCGCCGACGGGGGCGCCGTCTGGTCGGACAGTCTATACCCGATCTGGGGGCTTGACCCGGCAACCGTCGATCCGACATGGGAAAACATCATCGGGCTTATCCTGCCCGAGGATCGTTCCGCGGTGATGTCGCTGCCGGTGAGCGCCGCCCGACCGCGCGCGTCGCTGGAGTTTCGCATCCGGCGGCCGGACGGGGAAATCCGCCATCTCAAGGCAAACATCACCGCCTCGTTCGATGATGGCAACCGGCCGGTGCGCTGGTTCGGTGTCACACAGGATATCACGGAAGCCAAGCGGGCGGCCGACGAGCTGGAGGCGGCGCGCCGCGCCGCGGTCGAGGCCAGTCAGGCCAAGAGCCGCTTCCTGGCGTCGGCCAGCCACGATCTGCGCCAGCCCCTGAACGCCATGAGCCTGCTGGTGGGCGTCCTCGCCCCCCGGGTGACCGACCCCGACACGCGGGCGGTGGTGGAACGGCTGCGGCGGTCGCTCGACGGCATGATGGAGTTGTTCAACGCCCTGCTCGACATCTCCAAGTTCGAGGCCGGGGCGGTGGAGGTGTGCCGGGGCGTGGTGCGGTTGGACGAACTGCTCGCGCGCATCGAACTGGACTACGCCGCCACGGCGCGGGGCAAGGGGCTCGATTTCCGGGTGTTGGGCTGTCGCGCGGCGGTGTGGACCGACCCGACCTTGTTGGAGCGCATCCTGCGCAACCTTGTATCCAACGCCATCAGCCACACCGAGCGGGGACGGGTGCTGGTGGGGTGCCGCCGGCAGGGGCCGGCGGTGCGCATCGATGTGATCGATACCGGGCCAGGGATTCCGCCCGATCAGCGTCAGGCGGTTTTCGAGGAATTCCATCAGGCCGCCATTCCCGGCGGACGGCGGCCGGAAGGGCACGGCCTGGGATTGGCCATCGTCAAACGCGCCGCCGATCTTCTGGATCACCCCGTCGAGGTGGAGTCCGCCCTCGGATTTGGCTCCCGCTTCTCGATCGCGGTGCCGGTGAGCGCGGATTTGAGAAATCTTGATCCCGTCAGTTCGCCTTCTTTCGTCGCGGCACCGGCGGAGATGCCCCTGGTGGCGGTGATCGAGGATGATGCCCTGGTCGGCACGGCGTTGCGGATGGCTCTGGAAGATTTCGGATGCGAGGTGGTGGTCGCGGCGACGGACGAGGAAGTCGAGGAGCGGCTGGCCCGCCTGTCCCGCCCGCCTCAGCTGGTGATCGCCGATTTTCGGCTGGGCCGGGGTAATGGCGATGGCCTTGACACCGTTGCCCGGTTGCGCGGGCAATGGGGAGTCGAGGCGCCGGCCGTGCTGTTGTCCGGTGATTTGGCGGCACCTGTCCGCGAGCGGGCCGAGCGGATGCGTGTCTGGTGCCTTGCCAAACCGATCCGACCGGATGATCTCCAGCGTCTCCTTGATGCGGCCCGCCGGGCTTGGGCCTTGGAGCAGGTGCGCCCGGTATCGGCGCTTGCGGCCAACGAGTAACGGTCTGGGCACCCCCTTCGGCATCCGGTTCCGCCCGCCATCACCGCCCGCGCCGGTTGTCCTCCACGACGGAAGTATTGGTCCCGTGAGGGGGCCGCCCCAGGTTTTTCCAGAGTGAAACCAGACAGGGCGGCGACGTTGCGCGCCATAGGGACCCTTTTTCGACACACGCGTGGCCGTGCCGAATAGCGCGGCGGGATGCTTTGACCTTTCGGCCGCATCCCCTTAGTGTCGAAACTAGGTCTTTGGCGACGGGCGCGACGGACCTGTGGAAGGAGGGCCTGTGAGCGAGCCCACCGCGTTCTTCAACCGCACCTATGATGAGACGATGTCTCTTCTCATCGAGACGCGGAACTACATCGCCTTTCACGAGTCGCGCGACCACCGGAAGCTGCCGCCGGAGGTCCGCCTGCAGGTCAGCTACGAGTCCATGCGCGTGACCAGCCGGCTGACCCAGGTGATGGCGTGGCTGCTGGCCCAAAAAGCCGTCTACGCCGGCGAGTTGACCCCTGAACAGGTGGCCACCGAGGAATACGCACTGTCGGGCGGCGACACCTGCACCGACCCCTCGGGACCTGAGAACGAGGAGTTGCCGGCGGGCCTGCGCAGCCTGCTCGACCGCAGCCATCGCCTGTACATGCGGGTGGCCCGGCTCGATGAGCAGGTTCGCCGCAGCGTGGCCTGACCCGTTACTCCGCCACCGGCGCCCACAACACCTGATCGATCCTCTCGGCCCCCGTGCACAGCATGACCAGCCGGTCGAGCCCCAGCGCGATGCCGGCGCTATCCGGCAGGCCGTGGTCCAGTGCGGCCAGGAAGTCCTCGTCGATGGGGTAGCGGGTGCCGTACAGCCGCTCCTTGGCGGCCATGTCGGCCTCGAAACGGGCACGCTGGGCGGCGGCGTCGGTCAACTCGCCGAAGGCGTTGGCCAACTCCAGGCCGCAGGCATACAGCTCGAACCGCTCGGCGACGCGCGGGTCGTCGGGGCGCGGGCGGGCAAGGCAGGCCATCGACACGGGGTAGTCGGTCAGGAAGGTCGGCACCCCCTCGCCCAGGTGGGGTTCGATGCGTTCCAGCAGGATACGAAAGAACAGGTCCTCCCAGGTGTCGCCGTCGTGCGGGGTGATGCCGGCTCGGCCCGCCGCCTGGGCCAACAGGGCGGTGTCGGGGCAGGCCGGGTCGGGAGCCGTCGCGAGCAGATCGATGCCGGCGTAGTCGCGGAAAGCGTCGGCCACCGTCAGCACCCGCCAGTCGGCGAAGGGATCGCAGGCCATGCCGCGAAACGAGAAACTCTGCTTTCCCGTTGCTTCGCATGCCGCCCGCACCAGCGCCGTGCAGTCGCGCATCAGGTCGTGGTAACCGGCGCCGGCCCGATACCACTCCAGCATGGTGAACTCGGGGTGATGGACGGCGGTGCGCTCGCCGTTGCGGTAGACGTGGGCGATCTGATAGAGCCGCTCCACCCCGGCCACCAGCAGCTTCTTCATGGCGAATTCGGGACTGGTGTGGAGGTAGAGGCGCTGGCGTTCCTCCGCGCCCAAAGCCTGGAACTCGGTGGCGAAGGCCATCAGGTGGACCTCCAGCCCCGGCGAGATCTGCAAGGCCGGGGTTTCCACCTCGACGAACCCCTCGTCGGCGAAGACGCGGCGCAAGGCCGCCAGCACCCGCGCGCGTCCCTCCAGGTGAGGGCGGCGGCGGGCGAAGGCCTCGGGATGCCACCAGGGCAACCGGGGAAGGGCGGGCAAGGTCATGACGGGGTCTCTTGCGGGGGCGCTTGGGCGCGGGCTATAGACCCGAGACGCATCCTCTTTCAACCCCCGTCCCGCCATGCCCGACACGCCGTTCGTCCGTATCGTCTGGAACAACTGCACCATCGGCGAATGGAACGAGCTGTTGCACGCGGTGGCGCGCTCCACCATCACCCAGACCTTCGCCTACGGCGAGGCCATGCTGCTGACCGAGCGCTGGCAACCGCGCTTCGGCCTGATCGAGGCCAACGACCGGCCGGTGGGGCTGGTGCTGGTGCTGGAAAAGCGGGTGGCCAAGGTGGTGCGGGTGGCGAAGATCCATCGTGGGCCCTTGTGGCTGGTTGAGCCGGAACCGGCGGTGCTGGCGGCGGCGCTCAAGGCGTTGCGGCTGGCCTTTCCGGCGGGCATCACCCGCTGGACCACCTTCGTGCCCGAATTGCCGGCGGGCGAGGCGGCGCGGGCGATGCTGAAGGCGGCCGGCTTCCGGCCGATGAAGGGGGAGGGCTATCGCACCTTGTGGCTC
>DASPMK010000180.1:0-7262 GCA_035627075.1 Azospirillaceae bacterium | reverse complement strand
CTTCATCCGCGCCGACGTGACGGACGAGGATTTCGTCCTGGTCGAGATCGGCGGCACCGTCGGCGACATCGAAAGCACACCGTTCCTGGAGGCCATCCGCCAGTTCGGCAACGAGGTCGGGCACGAGCGCGCGTTGTTCATACACCTGACGCTCTTGCCCTACATCCCGACGGCGGGCGAGTTGAAGACCAAGCCGACGCAGCATTCGGTGAAGGAACTGCTGTCGGTCGGCATCCAGGCCGGCATCCTGCTGTGCCGCGCCGACCGGGCGATCCCGGATTCCGAGCGCAAGAAGATTGCGCTTTTCTGCAACATTCGTCCCGATCGGGTGATCGCGGCGCTGGACGTCGACACCATTTATCAGGTGCCGATCAGCTACCACGAGCAGGGCTTCGACATTCAGGTCCTGGATTACTTCGGCATCAAGGACACGCGGGCGCCGGACCTGTCGCGCTGGCACGACATCGTCGGCCGCATCCAGCACCCCGAGGGCGAGGTCAACATCGCCGTCGTCGGCAAGTACACCAGCCTGCTCGACAGCTACAAGTCGCTGGCCGAGGCCTTGACGCACGGCGGCATCGCCAACAATGTCAAGGTCAACCTCCACTGGATGGACGCCGAGATCTTCGAATCCGACGAGATGATCCACCATCTCGAAGCGGTTCACGGCATTCTGGTGCCGGGTGGCTTCGGCGTGCGCGGTACTGCCGGCAAGATTCGCGCCGCCCAGTTTGCCCGCGAGCGCGGCGTGCCGTACTTCGGCATCTGCTTCGGCATGCAAATGGCGGTGATCGAGGTGGCCCGCCACCTGGGCGGCCTGCCCGAGGCCGGTTCTTCGGAACTGGGAGAGGCCTACGACCCGGTGGTCGGCCTGATGACCGAATGGACGCGCGGCAACGAGGTCGAGCGCCGGTCGGCCAACGACGATCTCGGCGGGACCATGCGGCTGGGCGCCTATGGCTGCCAATTGGTGAAGGGCAGCCAGGTCAACGCGATCTATGGCGCCGACTTCATCAGCGAACGGCACCGCCACCGTTATGAGGTCAACATCAACTACAAGGACCGGCTGGAGCGGGCCGGGCTCCTGTTCTCCGGCCTGTCGCCCGATGGCGAGTTGCCGGAGATCGTGGAAATTCCCACCCATCCCTGGTTCATCGGTGTGCAGTTCCACCCGGAGCTGAAATCGAAGCCCTTCGATCCGCACCCGCTGTTCAAGGACTTTATCCGCGCCGCCATCGAGCAGAGCCGGTTGGTGTAACGGCGTTTTCCTTCGTCATGCGCGCGGGCTTGGCCGGTGTGTGACATTTCCATGTTCGTGTTTGACCGAATGCAGGAACCGCCCATGCCCCGCCATATCCGGATCGGCAACCTGACCGTTGGCAACGACCGGCCCTTCGCGCTGATTGCCGGGCCCTGCGCCATGGAGAGCCGCGAGCACGCGCTGGAAATGGCCCACGCCCTGGCCGAGATCACGGCCAAGCTGGGGCTTGGGCTGATTTATAAGTCGTCCTACGACAAGGCCAACCGTACTTCCATTTCCTCTCAACGCGGCCTCGGCATGGGCAAGGGCCTGTCGATTTTGGCCGAGGTGCGGGAAAAGTTCGGTTGCCCGGTGCTGACCGACGTGCATGAAGCCGACCAGTGCGCCCCGGTCGCTGAGGTGGTGGACGTGCTGCAAATCCCGGCGTTCCTGTGCCGGCAGACCGACTTGCTGGTGGCGGCGGCCAAGACCGGCAAGGTGGTGAACGTCAAGAAGGGCCAGTTCCTGGCGCCTTGGGATATGAAGAACGTCGCGGCCAAGCTGGTGGCCGCCGGCAACGAGAAAGTGCTGCTGTGCGAGCGCGGGGCGAGCTTCGGCTACAACACCCTGGTGTCGGACATGCGCTCGATCCCGATCATGGCCGAGACGGGTTTCCCCGTGGTGTATGACGCCACCCATTCGGTGCAGCAGCCGGGCGGCCTGGGCGGCACCTCGGGCGGGCAACGCGAGTTCGTGCCGGTGCTGGCCCGCGCGGCGGTGGCCATTGGTGTCGCGGCGGTGTTCATGGAAACCCACGAGGAACCCGATCGGGCGCCCTCGGACGGGCCGAATATGGTGCCGCTCAAGGAGTTGCCCGGCGTGCTTGAGACGCTGGTTGAGTTTGACCGGTTGGCCAAGGTGAAGCCCGTGTTCTGAGCGGGCCTTGCATCCTTTTTGGTCACAGGCTATCAGTCCCGCGCGAACGATCTGCCTTGGGAGGCCCACACTCATGAGCGCCATCACCGATATCCACGCCCGCGAAATTCTCGACAGCCGCGGCAACCCGACCGTCGAGGTGGACGTTACCCTCGAGTCCGGCGCCTTCGGCCGGGCAGCGGTGCCGTCGGGGGCGTCCACCGGCGCCCATGAGGCGGTTGAGCTGCGCGACGGCGACAAGGGCCGCTACCTGGGCAAGGGCGTCAAGAAGGCCATCGAATCGGTCAACGGCGAGATCTTCGACACGCTGGCCGGGCTGAACGCCGACGATCAGGTCGCCATCGACCAGGCGATGATCGAGTTGGACGGCACCCCCAACAAGGCACGACTCGGCGCCAACGCCATCCTTGGCGTGTCGCTGGCGGTCGCCAAGGCGGCGGCCGAGGAGGCGGGGCTGCCGCTGTACCGCTATGTCGGCGGCGCGTTTGCCAGCCTGCTGCCGGTGCCGATGATGAACATCATCAACGGCGGAGCCCACGCCGACAACCCCATCGACATCCAGGAATTCATGATTATGCCGGTGGCGGCGCCGTCCTGCGCCGATGCCATCCGCTGGGGTGCCGAGGTCTTTCATAGCCTCAAGAAGCTCCTGAAGGATGCCGGCCACAACACCGCCGTCGGCGACGAGGGCGGCTTCGCGCCGAACCTGAAGTCGACCGAGGAAGCCATCACCTTCGTGATGAAGGCCATCGAGCAGGCTGGCTACAAGCCGGGCGAGGATATCGTCCTGGCCCTTGATGCCGCCTCCACCGAGTTCTTCAAGGACGGCAAGTACCACCTGGAAGGCGAGGGCAAGGTGCTGAGCCCCGACGAGATGGTGGCGTATTGGGCCGATCTGGTCGGCCGCTTCCCCATCGTCTCCATCGAGGACGGCATGGCCGAGGACGACTGGCAGGGCTGGAAGACGTTGACCGACGCCATCGGCAAGAAGGTCCAGCTTGTCGGCGACGATCTGTTCGTCACCAACCCCAAGCGTCTGGCCGAGGGCATCCAGAAGGGCGTGGCCAACTCGATCCTGGTCAAGGTCAACCAGATCGGCACCCTGACCGAGACGCTCCACGCCGTCGATATGGCGCATAAGGCCGGCTATACCGCCGTGCTGTCGCACCGTTCGGGTGAAACCGAGGACTCGACCATCGCCGATCTGGCGGTCGCCACCAACTGCGGCCAGATCAAGACCGGTTCGCTGTCGCGCTCCGACCGTCTGGCCAAGTACAACCAGCTGATCCGCATCGAGGAGCAGCTGGACACCGCCGCACGTTTCGCCGGCAAGGGCGTCCTCAAGGCGTGAGGTCTGTCGGGCGCGGGGGGCTGCAAAGCCCCCGCGCCCGTAGTTTCCCTGTAAAATTGTGGTAAACTCGCGGGACAGCCGTCGCCGGAGGTCCCGTGAGCCAGTCGCACCGCTCTTCGTCCGTTGCCATGAACCGCCGCACGCTCGCCGCCGACCACCGGCGGCTGGCGGAGATTTTGCGGCCGGGGATGTCGGTGCTCGACGTCGGGTGCGGAGCCGGCACCATCACCGCCGATATTGCCCGTGCCGTCCAGCCCCACGGACTGGCGCTGGGCATCGACCGCGAGCCTTGGCATATCGAACAGGCCCGCGAGCAGTATACCGGCCAGCCGGGGCTTTCCTTCGAGTGCCGCGACATTCTGGATTTTCCGGGCGAGGGCGGCTTCGACGTGGTGACGGCGGCGCGCTGTCTGCAGTGGATTCCCGACATCGACCGGGCGCTGGCCCGGATGACGGCGGCGGCCAAGCCCGGCGGTACCGTGATCGTGCTCGACTTCAACTATCAGCACCTCCATCTGGAACCGAAGCCGCCTTATCCGGTCCGGCGGTTTTTCGATGCCTTCCGCGCGTGGCGTGAGAGGGAAGGCATGGACAACGCTCTGACCGACCACCTGCCGGAACACTTCGCCAAGGCGGGGCTGGTCGCTATCCAGACCTCGGTTCAAGACGACATTGCCCATCGAGGTGACCCGAATTTCGCGGCGGCGCTGGAAATCTGGTCTCAGGTGATCGTGGTCTGCGGCCCGTCAATCGTGGCCGCCGGCTTGCTATCCCAAGAGGATTGCGTGGCGGCCTACGCCGACTATGACCGCTGGTGCGAGGGGGAGGCCCGCGGCATGCACACGGTGCTGCGCGCGGTGGAGGGCATGCGGCCGCATGGCGGCACCACTCGATTCGCCCCGGCCGAGAACACCGCCGCCCCAGCCGTCGCCGATCCGGGGGGGCTGGGGCACGCGCTCGGGTCCATTTTATCGGAGCTGATCGCCATCCCCAGCGTTTCACCGCCGGGGGACACAGGCACCATCGCCGCTTATGTCGCCGGCCATCTGCGCCGCGCCGGTTACGTTACTGAAGTGCTGGCCCGCACCGACGGGCGGGAGAACGTGGTGGCCCAACTGGGGCAGGGGCCCGGCATACTGGCGTTTCTCGCCCACGCCGATACTCCCGCCGTGGGCGACCGGGCGCTGTGGCGATGTGATCCCTTCCACGCCGTGGTCATGGACGACCGGGTCGTCGGGCTGGGGGCCGCCGGGGGTAAGGCCAGCTTGGCGGCGCAGTTGTGGTTGGCGGAAGAGGTCGCCCGGCGGGGCGGCCCGGCCAAGGGGGAACTGGTGTTCGCCATGGTTGCCGACGCCGAGGCCATGGGACCCGATGGCGCCTTCTTCTTGCGTGAAGCGGGCTTGCTGCGCCCCGACCGTCTGGTGGTGGGAGCGCCCACCGGCAACCGCGCCGTTCTCGATCAGCCGGGCGTGCTGTGGGCGCGGCTCACCGCCTGGGGCACCAGCGCCGACGCCGGCGCCCCCGACACCGGCGACAGCGCCATTCTGCGCATGGTGCGCCTGATCAGCCGCATCGAAAAGGGGTTGACGCCGAAGCTGGCCAGGCGGCGGCGGACCGGCGGGCGCTCGACCCTCAACATCGGCCGTATCGAGGGTGGGAGCAATCCCCGCCTTGTGCCCGCCTTCTGCACCATCGATATCGACCGCCGTCTTCTGCCGGAGGAGAAGGTGGATGTGGCCTTCGCCGAACTCCTGGCGGAGGTCGAGGCGGCCGGAGAACCCGGTGGGACGGTGGCGCTGGAGTTCGTGGGCGGGACCAACGGCTACACCATGCCGGCCACTGGCCAGCTGATCCGGGCGTTGGGTGCGCCGACGGCGTCCGACGGAACCGTGGCGGTCTTTGACGGTCGCTATTTTGCCGAGGACAACACCGAAGTTGTGGTGTTCGGCCCCGGTACCGCCGACGCGGCGCACCGGCCCAACGAAGGCGTGGCGATCGCGGAACTGATGAACGCGGCCCTGGTTCAGCTAGCCCTGGTGGAGCGCTTGTGCGGCTTTGGAAAGCCGCCGGCAGGGAGGGGTTGAAGACCTTCGGGGTCCCTCTAATTCACTGATTATCGGAAGGGCGAGCCAAACCTGATAATAAGGGAGGACCGCTGATGCCTTGCCGACTGATCCGTTACGCCGTTCAGTGCTTGGAGAACGAACCTTATCCTCACACCCGAGACGGTTAAAGGCCGCCCGGGAACAAGCCTTTGACGCGGATTGTTTTCTCCGCGCCGACGGTATTTGTGTGAGGAGGTTTCATGGCCATCGCCAAGCCCGGCTACGACATCGATCGTTCTATCAACCTTGGTCACGCTGAGCGACTGGCCTCCCTGGTTGGTGGTGTGCTGCTCGGCGTAATGGGGTTTCGCCGCGGCACGGTCGTCGGCGCGGCCATCGCCATGGCCGGCGGCGCCCTGGTGGTGCGCGGGCTGACCGGCTACTGCCCGATGTACAACGCCATGTCCATGTCTACGGCCGAACGGCAGCGCGCGTTGGAGCCGCCGCCCAGTGACGACGCCGTGCTCGCCGTCGATATCGTGCCATTGGCCGAGGCGGCACGACACGATGCCGGCTGAGGCGCGGCCATGCGAGAGGGGGGCTCCATGGCGAATAGCGATAATATTCTGGAAACCCACGATCTGACCAAGGAATTCAAGGGTTTCGTCGCGGTCAGGAAGGTCAGCCTCAAGGTCCGGCGCGGATCGATCCATGCGCTGATCGGGCCGAATGGGGCGGGCAAGACCACCGTTTTCAATTTGTTGACCAAGTTCCTGATCCCCAGCGGCGGGACGATTTTCTACAACGGCCGCGACATCACCCGCATGCAGCCGGCCGATGTGGCGCGGCTGGGTATCGTCCGCTCGTTTCAGATCTCGGCGGTGTTCCCGCATCTGACGGTGCTGGAGAACGTGCGAGTGGCACTGCAACGGCCAACCGGATTGTCGTTCCACTTCTGGCGTTCCGAGGTGAGCCTGCAACCCCTTCGCGAACGCGCCTACCAACTGTTGGAGGCGGTCAACCTCGCCGGTTACGCCGATATCACGGCGGCCGAGCTGTCCTATGGCCGCAAGCGGGCCTTGGAGATCGCCACCACCCTGGCGCTGGACCCGGAACTGCTGCTGTTGGACGAGCCGATGGCCGGCATGGGCCACGAGGACATCACGCACACCGCCGAACTGATCCGCCGCGTCGCCGCCGACCGCACGGTACTGATGGTGGAGCACAACCTGAACGTCGTCTCCGACCTGTCGGATTTCATCACCGTGCTCCAACGTGGCGAGATTTTGGCCGAGGGGCCATACGCCGAGGTATCGCGCGACCCGCGCGTGATGGAGGCGTACATGGGCACGGGGGTGGCCGGTCATGCCTGAGACCATGATCCTGGAAATCCACGACCTCCACGCCTTCTATGGCGAGAGCCATGTCCTGCATGGCGTCACCATGAGCGTGCCGGAGGGGGAGGTGGTGTGCCTTCTGGGGCGCAACGGCGCGGGCAAGACGACGACGCTGCGCTCGATCATGGGCATTCAGGTGTCGCGCCGCACCGGCTCCATCCGCTTTCTGGGCGAAGAGTTGATCACTTTGCCGCCGCACCGCATCGCCCGCCGGGGTATCGGCTACGTGCCGGAGGAGCGCGGCGTCTTCGCCAGCCTGGACGTGGAGGAGAACCTGCTGTTGCCGCCAATGG